>CAZLSK010000141.1:0-3525 GCA_964562075.1 uncultured Candidatus Nitrosotenuis sp. | reverse complement strand
CTAGTCTCAGATGATGCCATGTGGAACTTTGGTTCTGCAAACCATCCGGATCCAGTATTTGATGCACCTGCATACAGACAAATAACGCACATGACTCCGTTTACCAACGGTCCGATAATTGGCCCCCAGACCATCTCCAGAACGCCGGCAGGACTGGCGCATTATGTCACCAGTAATGTAAATACATTTGATACTCTACAGGAGGCAATTGTCCCGCCACCAGGGCAGGGCGCGTATGCAAACGACATTGACAATTCTGCAGCCGATGCGGCCTTTGGACCTGACGCACTGGTACTGGCGCAAAACGCCAATCTCCAGCCGGCTGTGGTAGTCAGGGGCGCCATAACTGATACTGACGGTGATGGGGTACCAGACTTTGCAGACAACTGTCCCACAGTACCAAACCAAGACCAGGCAGACACTGATAATGATGATATGGGAGACGTATGTGATCCAACACCATTTGGAGAGGCAGAACTATCAGTCACAAAGACCGGACCTCCAACCATAGTCTCAGGAAACACGATTCATTATGATTTTCATATAAGCAATGCAGGCCCACAGACGGCAAGAGGTATTCAACTAACAGATATAATTCCAACTGAAATCATATCACTAAACCTAGTGAGTGCCAGTCCAGAATGCGCGCCAATAGTACCTAGTGCAATACAGTGCAACATTCCAGACCTTCCACCAGGTTACAGCTATATTGATCTCTTTATCGAGCTAGGAATTCCAGGCGGCTTTAGTGGTACAATAACCAATACTGCATCTGTAACCTCGCAAAGCCTTGATACAACGCCACTTGACAACACAAGCCAGGTACAAACCACTGTGACTGGTCCACCAACAGCAGAGCTCTTCTGCGGACTGCCAATCGAGGCGTATGCTATGGTAATTGACGGCACACCAAACAACGACCACCTCAAGGGAACAAACGGCAATGACCTGATTCGAGGATTTGAAGGAAACGACAAGATTAATGGCAAGAAAGGAAACGATTGCCTCATCGGAGGAGAAGGCAATGACAAGATTCACGGAGGAGATGGTAACGACGTCATCGAAGGAAACAACGGAGACGACAGATTGTCTGGCAACAAAGGAGATGACACGATATCTGGTGGAAATGACAACGACAGAATCTGGGGCGGCAGGGGAAGCGACACCATAGATGCCGGTGACGGAAACGACCGAGTACATGCCAACCAGGACAACGACACAGTATCGGGCGGTGCAGGCGACGACTGGCTTGGAGCTGGAATCGGAGATGACACGGTAAACGGCGGCGAGGGCAACGACAAGATATTTGGCAGGCCTGGAGCCGACACACTAAACGGAGATGAGGGAGACGACAAGATCCACGGCGGCCAAGGAAACGACAATCTTGATGGCGGAGCAGACTCTGATCAGTGCCACGGCGGCCAAGGAAACAACACATTTGCAAACTGTGAAGTAACAAAGGGACAGATGGCAGAAGAGGACGACGAGTCTGAACCCGAAGACGAAGAGTAATTCACAGTTTCGATTCTAAAAATAAAAAGGTAGGAGTTTGGCAGCCACTCCAATAGGCTTCTGTCATCAGTGCCCGGCCTACCTGGCTGACACGGTACCACTGGACCAGCCTTATGATCATCTTTTATGATTCAATAATGAAGCACGGCATCTCAAGAATTGTTTCTTTTAAATAGAATCCACACAAAATAATACTATGCCAAACAAAAAGATGAAAACAACAGAGGATGACTACCATAAAGCTTTGGCTTCTGATGATCCTACAAAAATTACAACTTCCGATTTAGAAAAGCTAGCCAAAGAAGCCATGAAGAAGTTCAAATCGCTATGAACATCGAGTGGGTTGTTGCCGGAATCATACTTTTAGGAGGAATGACAGCTGGAGGAGTTAGTTTGTATCTTAAAAGAAGAAGTGAAGCACAAATCTCTGGTTCATTTGAGGCTACCAAAGTACAATCAGATTCAGAGCCTGAAAAAGACGGAAAATAATTTTTCCTAAAAATGAGCTCAAAATAAGACAAGCTTGCATCAGCTATGCGTCAGGATTTTATTCGGAAAGGGCACAATTCTTATTAATTGTCTGTAAAGCCAACCAAAAAACAGAGTCGTGCAAAGATTTTTGCAAGACAACGACATATGGGTCAACTGAAAAAAGATAACACCACTTTAGTGTATGACCATCTAAAGGATGTTGTTTTGAGGCTAAAAACTCTGGGAATCGCCGATGATGATATCTTGTGTGCAGCGTGGCTTCATGATATCATTGAAGACACCAACACATCGTTTGAAGAATTACAAAATTTGTTTGGAAAAAAGACAACTAGTCTTGTTTTATCATTAACAAAAGACAAGGGATTGCCAAAGCGAACAAGAAATTCACAATATGTAAAACAACTAAAGACTTCGCCCATAGAAGCAAAACTAGTCAAGCTTTGTGACATTGCCTCAAACCTCCAAAGTGTTCATAACTCACCTCTCACGGCTTCTGCCAAAACAAAAACAGTAAAACAAATTATGCTCTATTTTTCTGCAATAAAAGACCATATCATAGAAGAACAATCCCAGAATCCACAGCTGAAAAAAATACTTGATGATGTGAATACCATAATTGCAAAGTATGGATTGAAACCAATCCGTGTAACTTGAGAAGCTTTATTTAATGAAGGATGAAAAGGTTGTCTAAGGCTATGACATTAGCCGTGGTTTGACCACCAAAACCGCGTTCTGTGACGCTGATAATGTCTACTAAATCAAAAAATGAGGTAGACATGAAAGGAATGGAAATAATACTATTGGCAATCGGCGGAGTGATTGGAACTCTACTCAGATACAGAATTACCGAATCGCCTTTGTTTCTTGGTGTTTTACAAGCAAACGTGCTAATAGTTAACGTGATAGGCAGTTTCATCTTGGGCGTTTTTGTGGTTTTATCGCAGCAATGGAATCTTGACTCAAAATACGCCTTGTTTGCTGCAGTAGGATTTTGCGGCTCCCTTACAACAATGTCCTCGTTTGCGCTCCAGACAACTAATCTGATGGACGACAGGCAGTTTAGCTTGGTAGCAATCAATATACTTGCAAATGTAGGATTGTCAATTGGAGCAATATTTGGAGGAAGAGCCATGATGACTGTGATAGTGGAAGGTGGACTACGGTAAATGAAGACAATAAAGATGTGGTGTTTGCTAATTAGAATCAAAAAAAATGACACCATCAAAGGCAGACGTGCTCACAACGTTGTGTTAGAGATTCTCAAAAAGGGCAAGGTCTCTGGGGCAACGGTGTGGACAGGCGTTGGCGGCTTTGGCAAGCGTGGCAAGTCCAACTTTCAGATAGAAGGAATAACGATTAACATGCCGCTTGTAATCGAAGTCGTAGACGAGCTCAAAAAGCTAGAGGCGATTTTGCCTGAAATCAAGGAGGTGATTGGCGATAACGGCCTAGTTACCCTCCACGAAATTGGCGTTTTGTAAACACGAGCGAGTATTGATAATCAATTATTGAAATAAAAAT
>CAZLSK010000140.1:0-3533 GCA_964562075.1 uncultured Candidatus Nitrosotenuis sp. | reverse complement strand
GGCTTCGCCAGGCCCCAGACGCAGCATTTTTGGCAGCAGATTTTTCCTTTTATTCCGACATCTCCGAGCGTGCCATGGGAATAATCAAAGGGTACGCCGACATTTTCGAATATGTTGGAAAGGATGAGGCGTATTTGGATGTGACAAAAAAGGCTCAAGGTTTTCAGGCTGCAAGCCACATTGCGCAACAGATCAAAAACGAGATCCGCAATGAGCTCAAAATGACCTGTTCGATTGGTGTTTCCGTTAACAAGCTTGTCGCAAAGATTGCTTCAAACTTTAGAAAGCCAGACGGCCTGACGGTTGTCGAGCCGCAGGATGTCGAGTCCTTCCTTAGCCCCCTAAAAATCGGCGACATCCCAGGAGTAGGCAAGATAACGGAGGAAAAATTCTCTGAGATGAATCTCAAGACCATTGGTGATCTGAAAAAAGTGGACGTCTTTACGTTAAACAAGATGTTTGGCCGCAAGATCTCATCGTATCTTTACAACGCCGCACGCGGAATCGATGATGAGGCTGTCGCAGAAAGGGCCCCAACACTCCAGTACAGCCACATAGTCACCCTAAAGGAGGATTCAAAGGATTTTGTGTTTTTGGCAAAAAACCTCGATGAGATATGCGACGACCTCCACAATACAATCCTTGATCACAAAAAAATGTTCAAATCTGTCGGCATCCAGTTTGTCCAATCTGACCTCTCAAACAAAACCAAGTCCAAAATGCTCAAAAACCCAACCTTTTCTCTTGAGGAGCTTAAAAAAACAGCCCGACAATTGCTCGGGGAGGCACTAGTTGATCAAACCATCGACGTCAGAAGGCTTGGCGTAAAGGTCTCCGAGCTCTCTGACATGAAGGGCCAGAGCTCAATTACAAACTTTTTTGGGCCCTAGGCGTTTAGCTTTTTGATCCGCTTGGTCTCTATCGAGGTTACCGCAAATAGGTAGGCAAAAAGCCACGGCAAAAACATTATCTCGCCTGCAATCCCATGAAACTCTTCAAAGTCGGTCGGGTTTGCAGAAACCTTGAGGACAAAAAGCGACAGCGAAAAGATCCTTACCATGTTTACGCCGATCGTGCCTAAAACTCCAAGCCCAAAGTACACCGCCTTTCGCCTTGGCGGAATATTCATCTTGAACAAAAATGCCATCATCACCAAAGAATAGATGATGACGCTGTGCACACCTGCGGATGGCCAAAAAACCTGCAGAGCCATCGAACCGTGCTCGCCCCTGAGGAACATGATGTTGTCTCGCGCAATCGCGGTTCCAAGATCCAGCGCATTGATTATTGAGATGTTTGTCTTTACCAGATACGGCACAATGTATTGGAGTGGGCCCAATGTATCGTAAGGAAAGAAGGCATCAAGTGATAGTATGATTGCGCTTCCACACAAAAAGATCGGTCCTGCTGGCGCTATTCGTATCCATCTTTTGCCAAACAGAATGCTTACCGCGACAATAACAAAGGAGCCCATGATTACAAAATCCCACATCCATGTCCACGAGTAGACAAGGTTGACGTTGTACTGCTGCGCCCCATTGGTTATGTAATCACGCAGCCCAAAGTCCAGCAAGACAAGGTACGCAATCACAGCTGCTGCAAGCGGGATTATCGCAAGGAGTCGCCTTTGCGGTATTGCAAGTCTTACCCCTATCAGCTCTGCCACAATAAAGGCCATTGCAAAAAGAAAACCTCCCCGCCCTTGGTTCCAGCTCAGACTAAACGAGTCAGGATACGTAATTAGAGCAAACAGCACAGGGCTTACAATCACCAAAATAGCAAGCAGCAGTATTTTTTGCATTATTTGGGATCTAAGTCGCAGTGAATAAAAACTAAGAGTCTACTTTTTCTTGATTGTGAGTGTTTTTTGGATCTCGCTCACAGAACTGATGAATTTTTGCTTTGCCTCGTATTCGTTTGAGACCTTGACGATTATTTCCGACGAAGAAAGTAGTACGTCTTTTACCACCAGCGGCGCACTCAGGCCAAGCAACTCGCTTAGGAACTCAAACAGATTGTGGAATTTGGTTGCGTTTCTGTACTGGAACTGGACGCGTCCGTCCTTGAAGGTCGGTTTTGGATCCAGCGGTATGACAAGCTCAGGCGAGGTCATCTCCGCGATGAATTTGCTCGTATCGCCTTTGATTGTACTTGACAGCTCGTCGCGCTTTGCTTCCAGGTTTGCCTTTGATTTTTCCAAGGACTGGAGCTGGTCATCGTACTCGACTCCTATCATTTTTGCAAATGTAGATTCTGTCGGTTTCTTTAGTGGTAGTTCGTGCAGCTTCATGTTTACTATCTTTAACTCCTCTTCGAGCTGGTTCAGATAGTTGCGATTCGACTTGATTTGTCGGGCCAGTTCGTCAAGATAGTTAAAGTCAGCCATAAAGACCACTAGCTGAATTGGTGTACTACATCCATCAGCGATTGTTTAAAGTCCTCTGTGGTAAGACCCCACTTGCCATACTCTTCTTTGTATGCATCCCACGACTCTTCAGCCTCTCTTGCGATATCGAGGATCTTTGGACCAATTGCCTTTGTGTTTACCAAAATGGTGACGTTTGCCTGCTCTTTGTCCATTATCGGAATCTTGACAAATATCATTCTGGAATCCTCGATGTTGAATCGTTCCTTGATTACTCGCTTGAGTATTTCGCGCTCTTTGATGTCAAAGTCCCCCTTTACCTTAACTAGCGCGCAGCATGAATCGCGCGGTCCGCCATGGTTTCTGACATCGTCTTCGTTTATGTCAAATAGTATTGCGTCTTGTTTTTTGTTTAGATTTTCAATTATCGAGTCCATGGTGTTGTTTTTGTTACCAGTTATTTGGTTGAGGTTCCACTGATCATCTTCTGGCAACACTGGGATGACCCACGGGATGGCCATCTTTGGTCTCTTGGTGGCAAGCCAAGTCCTATAGTTGGACATGTCCCATTCTGTTTCTCGCGCAAACGAGGCCACAAACATAGAGATTGCATTGGCAGCAATGAGGTTCATCCCCTTGTAGTCCTTCCATCCCACCTCGTGTTCTTTTGGCAGATCATCAATTATTGATGGAACTTTTTGCACCCGTTTTTCGTATCTATGTGAGAGCTCACGCAACCTTTTGTTTGAAAACAGAATTGAGCAGTCGCTATATTTGATTTGGTACTCTAGATTCATCACAATGTTGATTGCCGCAGCCTCAAAGATTACCGGATCCCAGCCAAATTCTGGCAAAAGACCAAGGGTTGCAATTGTTGCGTGTTCCTTTGTGTTATTTCTGATAAACTCGATAAATGAACACGCAAAAGAGCTTCCGGTTCCCCCACCCATTGCAAATGGCACCGTGTAACCCCTGACAGGTTCTGGAGACAACGCCGAAAGTTGTTTTGTAAAGTCCCATTTTTGTGTGACCTCGTTTTTGAATCGTGAACGCCCCTCGGCCCAGTTTCTTGCAGCGCCACCGGCTCCATGAATTACGTGTTTGTCACGCAGTGCAAAAAGATCAGGATATGATTGTAGGATAAGATTTGCGGCCCTTGGGTCCAAAT
>CAZLSK010000139.1:0-3618 GCA_964562075.1 uncultured Candidatus Nitrosotenuis sp. | reverse complement strand
ATCGAAAGGTCGAGAGTTCGAATCTCTCTCGGCCCACCATTTTTGTGCCGTTCAGTCATGGAATTAGTCGTGGAACGATCATGTAGAGAAGCAAAATAATTTCAATTCTTCCAAATATCATCAAAAATGCAAATAGCGTAAGTGTAGCAGAGTCCAGCCTTCCATCGACTGTACCTGTACCAAGTCCAGTTGTAGTAAAAGCAGAAACTGCATCAAAATACGAGTCCTCAAAGTCATATCCTAAAGACTGCATGTGTACTGCAACAAAATACGGAATTAGTGGAAGCAGTACAATAAGTACTAACGCAGTGATTATGTGATTTTTTTCTGACTGCGATGGTTTCTTTCTTAAAATGATGTCTTTGATGCTTGCAAGTTTGATCAGCCTGTAAACCTTGAGGCCACCAGCTGTTGAAAAGATGCATCCACCTATTATCATTGCAATTGTAATTACAATACCAGCAGCGGGATTGAGGCCCTGCAGGCTGATCGTCTGAAAACCTGTTGTCGTGCTGCCTGAAACAAGATTGAATACTGCATCTATTGGATGCACGTTCAGATAAAACGAAAAGATTGCAGAGCCAACTCCTAAAATGAGGAAGAATAGTGCCACCTCTTGGTTTATCTGAAATGACATGAATTTTGTTCTGACAAATGCATAGTGGAGTCCAAACGGCAGAGCCCCAAGAACCATACCAATTATGATCACAATGTATTCCGGAATGGTCAGATCAACTAGAATCTGCGAATTTGGTATCCATCCCCCAGTTGACAGAGCGCTCATTGCCAGTGCAAAGTTATCAATTAGATTTCTTTCTCCAAGATAGAACAAGGCAACTGCAATGATTACAACGTAGATTGCAAAAAGAATCGTAATTGTCATGAATAGTTCTTTTAGTTGTGGTATCCTTCCTGAGATGAAGCTCCTCATGGCGTGGAGCTTGTTTTCTGGATAGAATGCAGTAACTATCAGATAAATGAAACTCATTCCGCCGACAAACTGTGTATAGCTCCGATAGAAGGTAAAGCTCTGTGGCAGCTCTTCTGGAGTCGGAATCGTTGTAAGGCCGCCTGTGGTGAATCCTGCCGAGCTTTCAAAGAAACTCTTAACAAAATGCTCAAATGGTTTTTCTGGATCAAATGGCATCACCAGTACATGAGGTATGGTTCCAAACAGCACCAGAATCATAAAGCTTGCAAACACCAGAATTGCGGCACCCCTCAGATTTAGCGGGGCTTTTTCTCCATACGTGTTCATAAAGAATCCCGTCACAAAGAGGACCGTTGACATGAGGTAGATGCCTGTTGCAGGTATGGTCTCCCACAGAATTGTAGCAACTATTGCAGGAACAAACATCAGCACACCTGCAAACTGCAATACAATTCCCAGATTCCACAGTATTGCCCAAAGCTGGGATCGTTTTTCCTGTCTTGTCGCCAGCTGCTTTTTTATCAGATCTATGATTGTGTTTTTGTAGATCATACCCGCAATTTTTTTGTCGTCCGAAACGACAAGCAATTTTCTCAGCTTGTACAGGCGCATTTTATCCAACGCATCTGAGAGGGTTTCGTTTTGATGAATTGAAATGACCGGAAATGTCATGATGTCTCCAAGTGTCGTCTTTGCCGGATTGATAAACGCCTCCGATGTCTTTTTTATTATGTCTTCGTCTGTAACTATCCCAATTGGGTTTTCATGTTGGTCGACAACGATGATCTCATCTGCACTGGTTCTCACCAGCTGCTTGCACGCATCCGGGATAAGGACAGACTCGGATAGCTTGACTACGTCTACATCAACGTATGGTTTGATTGGTTGGCTGAGCTGTGCTTCGAGATCTGGGGATTTTGACAACTTGATCACCTCAACGCCAAGATCTGTTCTTGATTAATGTTTTGAGCCTCCTTGATTTAGTGGAAATTCTGGTTTTAAATAACGCGTACCCTGCTGCCTGATTGAGAGATTCCACAGACGACACATTTTTTGAGATATCATTTTAGGAAACCGATGCTGAGATAGACTCGACCCATTGTAACACCGCATCAAGGCTGTCGGATGCAAATTCCGTCTTGATGTTTGGATTCTTTGCCTTACAATACACTGCAAGACGTAGATTTTTGCCAAACTTGGGTTTGACAGAGTTTACAGCCTCTGAAAAGAATTTGGCTCCTTCCTCAGTTGTCGAAAAAACTACAATTACCATCAACCCTTGCTTTTGTTTCCAGCTCCTTGTAAGAAATTTTTGTAAATCGAGATCATAGAGGACGTCGATTGTGTCTGACATATCACCAAGTGGCAAGACCTGCCATCCCTTTGATGAAAATGCACACGCTGCAGCCTGCGAGTAAAGTAGACTAGCAGAATCTGCTGCAAGGGTTACAACATTTTTTTTGGGATCAATATCGTACGGTGCAAGACCTAGGATTTGAATCGAGTTTGATATTATCCAGTGGAATAGCTTTGCTTCGGATTTTCCTATTTTTGCTTTCAGATACAGATCCTCAAGTGAGGTAATTGCTGGAAGTATTACCTCGACTATGACTTTTGATGCGTCTGCGCCGGAATACTGGCAGTTTCGTATAAGCTGGTACGCCTGTTGTTGCCTGCCGGCAGTCATATATTCTAGGAATTTTTCTTTTACATGAAAATAGTCGGCAGGAAACTCGAGCCGTTCTGTGCCAGACTCGATAAACCACAGGTTTGCATTGCCAATGTTTTTTTGTTTTATTATGCCTTCGGCTGCAAAAATGTTAAGGTATTTTGCCATGGTTGCCCGGTTTATGCCAAGCTTTTCAGCTATCTCCACTCCAGACAAGCCAGTCTTTGATTCGGATAAAATCTCGATTAGCTTTTGCTGTACCTGTTCTTGCTGATAACCTCGAACCAAACTCGCTTTTATTACAGGTGTGAATTATTTATTCTCTCTTTAATCAAAACAACACGTACAATAAATGTTAAATAGCAGAGTACCTTAAAGTACGGTAATAGGTAAGTAAAATGCCAAAAGCGGGCTTTAAGTCAATCACCGTATCAGAAGAGGTCTACGACAAATTCTACGATGTCTTTGAGAAGAACAAGGCAGAGCTGATGATGAAAGGCATCAACAGCTTTTCGGGCTATGTTACCTACATGCTTGAGCAAACGATGCAAAAGGACAAGACCTTTGCTCGTTATGCTCCAAAAATAGAAAAGGTTGCAGTCGACGAGGATCGTGTCATTCTAAAGGACAACATCAAAAACAGGATTGCAGAGGTTGCTATCCAGAGGGGAGAACTATTTTGTCAGCTTTGCGAGGAAAAGGACTGCGTCCACGTCGGCTATGTTTTTTCGCTTCCCGACGTTTACGAGATTTTGAATTCAAAGGGAATCAAACACCCAAAATAGAACCTGCAGGGAGTGGGATTTGAACCCACGAACCCCTAAGAGACGGGATCACCCATTTGTTAGATCTTAAGTCCCGCGCATCCAAAAGCATGTTTTGCTTTCTTTGGCCAGGCTCGGCTATCCCTGCGAGATAGCTAAATTTTGGCTGAGATTTAACGGTGACGTTTTGCGAGATTTTTTCTATTATCCTGAAATTAGTTCACCCCCTAACCAAGAGACTAGGATCACGGTTT
>CAZLSK010000138.1:0-3646 GCA_964562075.1 uncultured Candidatus Nitrosotenuis sp. | reverse complement strand
CGTAATTCTGTCAAAAGAGCTCACACTCTTCTACATTGCAGAAGCAATGATGGTCTTTGCCAGCTTTAGAATAGGAATATTGACAACAACGCTTGGTATGTCGTTGAAAAAAGCACTCGCACTGTGTTTTCTTCAACCGCTTGCCATGTATTTGGTTTTGATACCAACAGAACATTGGTATGACTCGCTTGGCAACCCACTTGTATTGTCCATTGGGGCTACATTTTTAGTGATTGCTTCCGTCTGGTCTGCAGTTACTGACAGGGCTGGGCGACCGGGTGTTGAGAGTACACACAAATTACTTCAAGCATATTTAGCATCGATTTCAAGGCGTAACTTTGATGAGGTAGAATCAATCATTGAAGCAAAATCAAAACCATCTACAGTTCTTACATCACAGATTCGCCTCCATGCTAACAACAATGATTTTAGAATGATCATTCCCGAAGTTCACCCGGGTCCCTATCATCCCATAGGCGGCAGTAACATTACGTACCGGATTTACAAGACCATGAACTCTTGTGCAATGATTATGCACAGTGTCTCTGACCACGCCTTGAACATTCCCTCCCAAAATGAGGTCGAAAACTACCTGCAGAGCCTTACGAAAGAATATGTCTCAAAAAAAGGAGTAGCCTGCACCGAGCCTGTAGCGGTGCAGATAAACAAGGCGCGCGTGCTTGGGATTCTTTTTGACAAGACTGCGGTTTTGTTTTTGTCACTTTCGCCTCATGGAATGGAAGACGTACCAAACTATGTCAAAAAGGAAATCGAACAGTTTGCAAGCAATCGGAACTTTGACAAAGTACTAATCGTGGATTGTCATAACGCCATGGGTAAAGAAATCTCGCAATCAGACTCACAAGACATGCTAAAGGCAGCCAAGGCAACCCTTGAGACTCTCATCACAAAAGAAAGTTATCCGTTGGAATTTGGCTACGCAAACTCTGATGATATGAACCTAGAGGTGGATGATCTGGGTCCAGGCGGTATTGGCGTGTTGTGTCTTAAGATCAATAATTCTAAATATTTTCTTGGTTGGGCAGACTCTAACAACATGGAAAACGGTTTGAGAGAACAAATAGTTAATAATTTCTCGCAAAACAATCTGAATCTTTTGGAAATTTGTACCTCAGATACGCATTACAGCTCAACACTAGTTCGAAACCGAACCGGCTACTATCAATTTGGCAAAATTACAAAGGTGCAAAACGCTACAGAATGGTACCTAAAAATAGCAAGGGAGGCAGAAAAAACCCTCACCCCTGCAACTTTTGAGATAATGGAGCAGAAATCTGATGTAAAGGTGATGGGCTCTGCAATCTTTGAAGACTTATCCAGAGCGTTAGACAAGTCGCTGACAATAACAAAGGCATTCATGGGCGGAAGCCTTGCTTTTTTTATTGCGACTCTTTTCTTATAGTTTCGACATCCTCCAGATTCCCATAAAACTCGTCAACAAACGAAGAAAACTGAAAGATCGGCACAATAGGTACCTTGTTGATAAATCTGACCTTGTCTTGGTATAATGTAACGATGACGGGCGCCGCCACTACCCCTTTTGTTTTTGATACGTAATGCTTGGTCCGTTCTATTTGTTTTCTAACTGCCTCTTCAAGCGAAGACTGGTTGTGTCTTTGCCAGTGCTTGCAATCAACTAGCATGGCTACTCCAAACTTGATTCCAATGACATCGATTTCCATGCGTGGTTCAGTTAGGATTAGGTTCTGCACTGTTGAAAAATCCTTCAGCTCAAGGATCTGAGCTGTGAGGCCTTCAAAATCTTTCCAGTTCAGATGTTTTGCTGCCTCGTCTATCAGAATACCTTTTTTGAGTGCCAAAATGGTTGCGCGCAGCTTGTCGCCTTCTACGAATTCACTTGTGTTACCATCGAATTTTCCAATATCGTGTTGTGACAGCTCCTGAAGCATTTTCCAAGCCGTCATCTGATCGGAGTTTAAGGCAATTGCAAAATCCTTGACAGAAACACCGCCTGGTATGACACAATCAATTCCGTCAAGCCATTGTTTCTGATTCATTGCATTTTTTTAGAATTTTATGAATTTTAACTGTTGCATCCAAAGTGTGTTTATTCCAAAATGACTGCTGTGTTTTATGAGCTTTAAATTAGATTGATTTGTATCTAGCCTGTGAAGCTTGTTCTGATTTTTTTGTTATGTTCATTTGCGATAGGAGTCGGGTTTGCAGAAAAAGGTACCTTTGTTGACAAGGTACAGTTCATCCAGTATCTAGAAGAGAGTACGGCCCTAGAGGAAGTAAAGAAAGGAAATCTTGACATTTACTATTCTAGGGTCCCTGCGGAGCTGTTACAAGACCAAGAATCACTACAAAATCTCCACGTCTTTTACACTACTGGTGGCTCTTACAGCATTCTCATCAACCCAGCAGTTGGAGAAGAATTCAACCCATTTTCAATTCAACAGGTCAGGTTTGCGTTAAACTATCTTGTTGACAGAAAACTAATCGTTGATGAGCTCATGGGTGGAAATGGAGTCACGATGATCTCAAACTACGGTCCATTTGATCCTGACTACTTTTTGATTGTGGAAGAGTTGGAAAAATTTCACTTTAGGTATAATCCAGAACTTGCTAGCAGCATGATAAGCTCAGCTCTTGTGGAAAATGGCGCAAAGAAAACTGATGGGAGATGGACATACGATGGCAAGCCAATCGAGGTTACGATCTTTATTAGGAATGATGACCCAGTACGAAAATCAATAGGGGAGATAATTTCTGCGGAGCTTGAAAAAATAGGCTTTGTCGTAAACAAGGACTTTGGAGATCTGAACAAGGCCTTTGTGGTAGTTTATGGTTCAAACCCCGCAGAATTGAAATGGAGTATGTATACTGAGGGATACGCCGGCCGGTCCGCATTTGTCAAGTATGATCCGCTCGGCCTTGCACAAATGTATGCGCCATGGTTTTCAAACATGCCTGGCTTTAACAATCCTTCGTACTGGAATTATGAGAACAAAAAGATTGATGATCTAACCCAGAAAATCTATTCAAGCAATTTTACATCTGCGACAGAACGCGCCGAATTGATCCGACAAGCAACAAAAGAAGGCGTTAACGAATCTGTCAGACTTTTTCTTGCAAGCAAGGTTGATCCTTTTGTTGCAAACAAAGAGATAAAGGGAATCATAAATGATTTTGGCGGTGGTATAACAACCAGATTTACACCACTCAATGCCCGAGGTGATGATAACGAGCTAAAGATCGGAGTAAAACAAATCTACCAGGGGGCTTGGAACCCGATTGCAGGCCTTGGAGATGCATACAGCAAAAATGTTTGGGACGTACTGTATGATCCCGGAATTTTCAAGAACCCATATTCTGGAGAAAACTTTGCTGTCCGCGAAAATTGGAAGGTAGATACTGCTGGACCAAACCGTCTGCTTGATGTGCCAGCAGATACCATAAACTGGGACGCCACTTTGCAAAAATGGGTCAATGTCGGGCCGAACACAAAGGCAGTAAGTAAGATCACCTATGACCTGTTGCTGGGAAAGTGGCATCATGGCCAAAAAATGGATCTGAATGATATACTTTACTCGGTGTATTTTACACAAGAATGGGGTTCAACACCAATGACAAACGACAAGACATTTGATCCAGACTTTTC
>CAZLSK010000137.1:0-3650 GCA_964562075.1 uncultured Candidatus Nitrosotenuis sp. | reverse complement strand
CAATGAGGATTAGACCTGGTCTTGATGACAAGATTCTGACATCGTGGAATGCACTTATGATTTCTGCGTTTGCAAAGGGGTACAAGGTGACAGACAACAGTCGCTATCTTGATGCAGCAGAAAAATGTGTTTCATTTATAGAAAGGAATCTGTTTTTGGGTGATCAGCTTTTGCGCACCTACAAAAACGGCAAGGCAAAACTCCAAGCGTACCTTGAGGATTATGCCTATTTTATCAATGCATTAATCGATGTCTTTGAGGCAAACCCAGAACCGAAATATCTAGAAACCGCAACAAAGCTTGCAAACCATCTGATTGAACACTTCTGGGATGAGGAACACAGCGGCTTTTACTTTACTGCGGACAATCACGAACAGCTGATAATTCGACCCAAGAACAACTATGACCTCTCAATGCCATCTGGCAACTCGGTTGCAGCTTTATGCCTCCTAAGGTTATATCACTTAACACAGCAAAAGAGTTTTCTGGATATCTCTATCAAAATAATGGAATCGTTTGCCATAATGGCAGCAGAAAACCCATTTGGGTTTGGCTTTTTGCTAAATACAATCTATTTTTATTTGCAAAATCCGACTGAAATAACTTTGCTCAACACAAAAAACAAAAATCTCTATGATTTTACAACAAAAAGCTTTCTGCCAGAAGCAATCCTAGTCACAGTCCAAAACGAAGACCAGCTAAAGGAGCTGTCAAAATATCCATTTTTTGCAGGAAAGCAATTTGATCATAGCCAGACTACTGTCTTTGTTTGCAAAAACTTTAGCTGCTCACTGCCCCTGCAAACCGTTTCAGAAATAGAAAAACTACTTTTTTGAGATGTTTATCTCGAGGACCTCGCCGACCTGAGGCCTTCCCATCCTTTCGTATCTTATGCGTGGCATTGTAATGGATATGGTGGTCTGATCATAACTTTTTATCTTTATTGTTGGCTGGGCTTGAAGTATTGCCTCCAAAAGTGGCTGCACCTGTTCTTTGACCTCGGGATCTAGCTTTTTGGCAACCGACTCCATGATGAGCTGTTTTTGTGACACCGGCTCGGTTTGCACATCTTCTGCAAGCGATAGTTGTACGACGTGGCCGTTGTCTACGATTTGATGAATTCTGTAACGCGTAATGTCAGCCATTGTTATTGGGTTTTTATGTCAGGATTTAATTCATTCTGGGGGAATCATTCCAAAATTGCTTTTTTTATGAGGGCTGCCTTTTCTTTTAGAATTTTGTTGAATTCCTGAATGTCGTCAAGCTCGACAGTTCTGTTTTCATTTTCGTATGCCCTCAAAAACGCTGAATAGACGCAGCCAGCAATTATCCCAAATGCTGCGTCTTCAACTGAGGTTATCTCAGGAAAGTATGTCTCGGCAATCTGCTTGTATGATGATGCCTCACTAATGTAGTAATCAATCAAACTATCAAGAAAATCCTTTGTGTGTTTTGTGATTGCCAATTCGATTTTGCTGTGTTTTTATGATTTATAATAGTTGGTGCAAACCTCTTTTCATGTGGAAGCTAGAACGAGAAGAGGATTTTTTTAGGATCTTTGACAAGGATCACAAAATAGCAGCCTACTTTGTTCCAGACTATGGCAACATCTTTCCTGAGGAAAAAATCGATGAGATAATTGAGCAAATGCACAAAAACGGCGACAAGGTTCCTGGTGGATACCTGACGGTTCCAATGGTAAAGTTTGGGATCTTTGATTCTGATGAGGACATGGATATCTTGTATCTGAAGGACAAACTCTCAGATGCTGGCGCACGAATCGATGTGTGGAACGAGTTTTTGTCGCAAAACCAGCTGCAGCACGCAATCAGAATGTCGCACACAGACAAAGACATGCTCAGCCTTACCTTTCCAATTAGATTTTCAAATCATGTGCAACTTGACAAAAAAGCAATCCTAGAGACTATCTCGCCAACACTTGACTTGTTGCAGCAAAAAGGTCTTCTCTAACCTTCTCCTGAAGGATTCTTTGCCCTGTTAAAGGATGCAAGGCCAGCCATCTCGTCTTCAAATGATTCCTGCAAAAGAAGGTCTGAGCGTACCCTGTCAGCAGTATTGTTGGTATTAATCCACTCAATTAACAGCTTGTCACTTTCAAGCTGTTTTTGAGCCGACATCTTGAAAAGTTCAATTGACTTTTCAAAGGCGGTAGGTGAGGCCAGTTCATCATATTTTGATATTAATTCCTCCATTTTTTGGGTGTGTTCTTTTGAAAACTCTAAAAACTCTTCCTTTGTTATGAGGTTTTCATCAAGCATTTCAATCTTGGAATAGAAATCGGTCTGGATTTGTTTTATCTCGTCTTGGATTGCCTGCAGGTTAGTACCAAAGTTAAATCCGCGAATTTTTGCTTGGTCTGCAGAATAAACATAAAACATCGCAATCGCTACAACAATCACTCCAATGCCCATTGCGATGTATGTTGATCTTGATTTCACACCATTTGTCGGTAAAATCCTCGATATTAACTAGCCGCGCCATTGAGCAGAATGTAAAAAACAGAGCCTTCCCAAGTTTTAATAATTAAAAAAATCAAATAAATCTGTTGAAATCACTGTGCTTGATTTTTGCACTAGTTGTTCTGGTTGGCTTGCCTACACAATCGTTTTCACAAAGTATTGACAGTTACAATCTATCGGGCAGTGGGTACAGCATCTCTGGGCAACAAACACAAGGCGCGTCAATCAATCTTCAGCTGCAGTTGTCGATTCCAACAAAAGCTACCTTTGAGAAAGGTACATTTCAACTGGGAGACAAAGCCTACATCATCAAGGATCTGAATTTGAGGTTCTTAAAAACTGATAAATTTTTTAGAATTGATGCCACATCAGACGATGGTACCTCGATTAGAGGGGTTGGAAAGCTGATTACATCTAATGACGCAGGTTTTGTTTATGATTTCAAAGGACAGGTAACAAAAGGCACTCGTTCTGAAAAAGTATTCTTTTCTGCGGTGCTAAGAAAAGATATTGTATCTGATGTCAAAGAAGGACCAAGTTTCGCTGCAATTCTTCCTGATGATTCAAAAGAAAAGAAGGACGTAATGCTGCTTGTAAAGCAGACCGACCGCGTACGATGGAAGGACAACTATCAGTTTACCGTTAGAACATTTGATCCAAAGACAAACTATCTGTCTGACTTTTATCAGAACTGGGGATACCTTGAGGGTGTGGGAATCAATGCGACCATAATAGATCCGCTTGGCAATATCATCAAAACCTCAACCGGTGTAACGCAAAAATTCGGATATTTCGAGGGCAGTTTTGTCATCCCGGAGAATGCCAGGCTGGGAAGTTATGTTCTAAATGTGACTGTATCGGATGACAAATTCAAGACAGCAAGTAAAGAGATGGCATTCTTTGTTGATCCAATAGTCAGCTACGATACGTCGTAATCAGTCGATATAATTTCCTTGCTCGTCCGTCTTTAGCTCAATTTGCATGACCAGGCCAGAAATGAAGGACTCATTTCGGATTGTTCTGACCCGAGCAACATCTAGATGGTAGGGCCATATCTCTACCACAATTTCTCCAACTTTGACATTTTCTGGTGCATCGGTGAGACGTATGTCTTCTTTTTTTATGCCATAGTCTTGCAGTTTTTTCAGACAATGTTGTACGAGTGGTTCT
>CAZLSK010000136.1:2805-3664 GCA_964562075.1 uncultured Candidatus Nitrosotenuis sp. | reverse complement strand
TCGATCTTATGATGTTCTCAATTGAGATAAACGAAATTAAAAAGAGTGGTACAATTCCTATTGAGCGGAGATAGCTCGATTTTGGAAAAAACGATTTGATTGTGTGAGAAAACGCTATGAAAAAGTATCCGACTGCCTGTACCCCTATGCCGACGGTCTGCACCCATCGCAGTGGCTGCTCTGTCTTGTATACAAATATGTCAAGTGTTTGTCCAAGCCACATTATGATAAATCCTACACCGATTGCAAAAAATGCAATCATCAATCTGAAGAGTGTTGGACTGCCGGTGTTTCTAAAACCAATGTAAGAGATTGAACCGATTACAATGCCAACCGCAAAGCCGACTAAATTTAAGATGTTTTCGAGAAAAAACAGCTCAACCATTGTTATCTATGGTAAAGTTCGATTTTTAAAACTAGTCCCACTCATCAAGTGTGCCTGCATTCTGACCAGCCGTGGTGCCGGTGTAATCGCCTAAAATATCGGAATATGTAACATCATTGTGAGCTACGTACTTGACATATTCGCCATAAGTCATTTCTAGCTCGCAGCTCTGGCAGTGCACTAATGAAAAGTCAGATTCTAGCTCTGCTGAGCCCTTACATTTTGGACATTTTATTTTCATATACATAATTGCTCGCTTTGCTCTATTATCTATTTGCTCAAAAAAAGAATAAATTGATAGCAAAAGGGCGAGTATATGTTGGCAAGAGTTTGTACCAAATGCAAAGCCGAGATTCCTGACTCGGAGCAGCTTGACCCGATGGCTTCAACCTATCCGTGCTGCACAAAGTGCTGGAATGAGTGGAAGGAATACAGAATCATGGTAATGAACGAATTACGCCTAGACATGTCCTT
>CAZLSK010000136.1:0-2795 GCA_964562075.1 uncultured Candidatus Nitrosotenuis sp. | reverse complement strand
CTGAACACAGAAAACTCCTCAAAAAGAACGAAAAGATCTTTGTGGGTGTAATGTCCCCTCAGGGCGATGTAATTGACTTTAGAAACGAGGACAATAGAAAGCCAGACAAACCACAAGCCTAAATTCCAAGATGGGTCTTGGCGTTTTGGGGGATTATCAAAAATAATCTCCTTTTTTCCTCATAAGTTAGCTTGGAAATTATTTGCCTTATCGAATTTGCAATAATTTCCTTTTTTGCTTGATCTAAGGACAAAAAGATCTCGAGGATCCCATCCAAATTAAACAGAACCAGTTTTTGGGGATTTTTGAGGATTTCTGAAATGTAGGCAGAAAACATGACGGTTCTTTTTTCTTCAGAAAGGCCTGCAAGTATCTGAAGCCATGTTGCAAAAAGCTTGGCAAAATTTGAAAATGGAATGGTTGGTCCTGCCTCCAGAGCATTGTTGATGGTTTCAAGTTTGTCAGCTGCCGAGAGTGTAAAGAATTCTTCTAATCGCTTTGTCAAAATCGGTTTTCTAAGAAAGTCCGGAAGGTTTGCCAAAACAATGATGATATTTCCAGCATAGTTTGGTTGCGACACAAACCCCCTCGGATCTTGAAGATTAAAATTTGATCGATTTCAGCACTTTAGATTAAATAAAGTCCAATTTGTGACCAAATCATGCCTTCGACAGTAGTGGTGGGTGGATTCTTTGGTGATGAGGGGAAGGGCAAGATAATCTCATACTTGGCGCAGAAAGATGATCCGGAAATTGTGGTAAGGGGTGGCGCTGGACCAAACGCCGGTCATACAATAGAAGAAGGCAACAAAAAACACAAGGTCAGAATGTTGCCAAGTGGTTTTTTGAATAAAAAAGCAAAACTCATGATTGGGCCTGGCGTTGTTGTCAATCCCGATGTATTGCACAAGGAAATCAAAGAATTTGATGTAGCAAAAAGAACCTTTGTTGATTATAACTGTGGAATAATTGAAAAGACTCACACGGACGCCGACTCGGTAGGAAGACTAAAGGAAAAACTTGGAACTACCGGTTCTGGAACAGGCCCTGCAAATGCAGACAGAGCCATGCGTACCCTCAAACTTGCAAAAGAGATTGATTCGCTCAAGCCGTACCTTACCGACGTATCGGAGCAGATTAACCAGACTCTGGAAGGGGACAAAGGGGTTCTGGTGGAGGGAACACAGGGGACGTTTCTTTCACTTTGGCATGGCACGTACCCCTTTGTGACCTCAAAGGATGTTACCGCCTCAGGCATATGCGCAGACATTGGCCTTGGTCCAAAGAACGTCGATGACGTAATGGTCGTCTTCAAGTCATACGTTACGCGTGTAGGCGAAGGTTTTCTTGAGAACGAGTTGCCTGCGCAAGAGGTAGCCACGCGAGGTTGGTCAGAGGTAGGCACGGTAACGGGCAGGCAGCGACGCGCAGCCGAATTTAATTTCAATATGGCCAAGAGAGCAGTCATGCTCAACTCAGCCACGCAGATCGCTCTGACTAAGCTTGATGTGATGTTTGCTGAATGTGCGCACAAAAAATCCTTTGATGAGCTAAGCGATCGAGCAAAATCATTCATAACTAAAATCGAGGACGCAGTTGACGTGCCTGTCACATTGATTGGAACTGGCGCAGGCGTCGACGACATTATCGACTTGCGTTAGCTGATCGTTTGAAATTTTTTTGCTAAGCTTTAATTTGCCAATTACTTTTACTGGGTCTGTGGAAAAAACAAAATCCCCAAAATACATTCAGCTGGCCTCGCATCTAGAATTTTCACGCCTGGTTTGTGCCCTTGAGCGAGCGCCGCGTGTTTCATTTCTTCACGAGCATGACGGTAAAAAAATTCTATCCATTCAGATGGATCTGCTAAAGGAGCGACCAATAATCTACTACGTTCCAATCGAGCAAAACGGGCATTATCTTTCTTACGGCTTTAGGAACGGAAAGGAAGAGGCAAATGTAGTTGATGCCATTTCCGAGCCTACGAAGCTCTACTCCCCTATTGTAAAGATCAAGGCCCTGCCTATGTCACTGAGGCAGAACGGCGATGACCAAATTGAAAAATACGAATTATTGGAGCTTGAAGACCTTGCAAGCCTAGCAAAGATAAGTTACGGCTACGACGAGGCACCGTTCCCACTGTTTGCATTCCCATACAAGGATAACAAGTGGCTTTTAGGCGTCTTTATGAACTTCAATGAGGATGGTCCTTCGTATTTTTGCCATGTAGTACTTGATTCCGCACCTACACAGCCGTTTCTCAAGTACGCCATGCACAACGGTAACATGCCTGTCTTTACGGACAACCTAAACGAGCACGGCTATACATACATCAAGATAATAAAGCTCGTAGAGCCCCATCCACTAGTTAATCATGACTAGTTTCAAAGAGCGAATAAAAAAAACAGCTTCCGAAAAAACTCCTCTGATTCTTGCAAACGACTATGAGAATCACAAAATAAATCTGGAATCAAAAACGCTGCAAAACATCAAAACGCTAAACAGACATCTGTGTGCAATCAAGCTCAACTTTCATCTCTTGCTACCACTTGGGCAAAAACAGATCATAAAAATAAACAAAGCTGCGCACAATTCCAATCTGCAGACAATCGCTGACATTAAACTAAACGATATTGGCAACACAAACTTTGTTACTGCACAAACACTTTGGGATTTGGGATTTGATGCAGTCATAGTCAACCCAATTATGGGTCCTGCAAGCCTTGAGAAGCTTGTCAAGCTTGCACACAAAAACAATAAAGGAGTAATCTCCCTTTGCCACATGAGCTCACCTGA
>CAZLSK010000135.1:0-3676 GCA_964562075.1 uncultured Candidatus Nitrosotenuis sp. | reverse complement strand
ATGATCCAATGTGAGGCTAGCAGCATCTGAGGATAAATTATCAATAGTTGGCTCATCCTTAAAATCGCCTATTTCAACAGACAGGTCTGCAGTTCCTTTCTTTAACGATCTAGCCTCAACTACAACAAGTGCTTCTTTTTGCAAAACTTTTTTCTTATCAAGTTCAACATATTCATTAGGAGAAAGGAAAAGATCGCCATCCTCGGGGAAACTAGTTACCTCGTCACCATCTTTTAGATACATAATCATTGGAAAACTAGTTTCTGCCAACACATCTGAAATGAGCGGCTCAACAACCAATTCTAAAGAATCCTTATCAGGACCAAAAACAGTAACACTTTCAATCTCACCTTCATTTACAACGGGTCTTAATTCTAGATCAGTAGGTGCACTATGGCTAACTTTGCCATAAACTAGAGCAATTTGATCCCCCTCCTGAAGGTTTACATCTTCAACAGAAAGTGAGTTGGTATCTGATGAGTCAATTCTTATGGTCAAATCCTTTTTTGCAACGACTGGATTCTTATCTTCGTCTTCGAGATAAATCACACCAATTAATTCTCTGTTTCCAGTAGTAAGAACAGGCAGTGTCTCCAATTTAACAAGTTTGTCATCTCTCAATTCCAGATCTGCTGCTTCAATCTCTTCTTCTTCTAACACAAGAGGATCTTCTGTAGATATTGATAGATCATACGTATCCTCAAGTCCTTCGGGAAGTGAGTATTGGGTATACCCCCAATAGGAACCCTTCTTTATGTGAAAATAACCAGATGATTTTTGTTCGTAATTTGTACTGTAGTTTGTTGCCTCTGAATAATCCGAATCAGTAACCTTGTAAAACACAGTGATATCTTTTTGTGCTAACACTGGACTTCCGTCAGAATCCTGCAGCTGTGCTATGATAAAGCCCCTTGATGCATCATGAATGGAAAGTATTTTTGGAAATGTATACAGCTTAACTGTAAGATCTTCATCTTCATCAACTGTTACTGTTCCACTCTCTGTTTGAATTCCAGGTGATGTAGCATAAACTACAGCCTCGCCTGATTTTTTGATCTGAAATTTACTATATGCAAAATACTCGCCTTTTTTTATTATCAAGTTAGGATTAGAGATCTCAACAATGTCTCTATTTGCCGTACTAAGTGTAATTGCCACATCTTCTTTTGCTATAACAGGAAAGCCATCTTCATCAGCTAGCTCAACAGAGATGTAACCATCTCTTTGGCCACTTGTTTTAAAACTATCAGGCGTTACTTTTACCAAAAGTGTTGAAGCATGATTTTTGTTACCATAAATCGTAATTGGAATTTCCTTTGAAGTAAAGCCAGGCGCTGCAACATACAACGTTGTTGTACCGGGTTTACCTGCTTTTACCAATACCTCTGTAACAAAGGAATCATCCTGCATTACTTTTTCAATACGTAAAATAGATGAATCCAGAGATGTCACAGTAAGATCAGCAATTGTTTGGGGGATGATTTGTTCACCTTCTACAACAAAAACATGCATTCTTCCTTGTGAATTTTCAACAAGTTGTGAGGGAAGAAACCTAACATCTAATTCTTCAGCATAAGCTAAGCTGACGCTGAAAGCATACACTAGGAGTACAGCTAGGATTATTCCTATCCTCAAACAAGATTCTGCTCTAAAAAAATCATATAAGACGGTGTTTGCATTTTTTGAACAAATACTACGATATTAGAAAAAATCTCTGAAAATTAAACAAAGTTATGGGGTCAGCGGATGACATTATACTAAATCAACTTTACCTAGTAAACGGTTTAATCAAACGATTAATTGAAAATCAGGGCATCAAAACTGAGCTTCATCCAGGGGATCAGCCGCAGCTATCGTTTGATGGTAAATCAAAGATACTTAGCATGCTAAAGGTTCGAGAAAAACTTCAAGGCAGATTACCAAAACAACAACAAAAACAAGACAAGAATCTTGAACTGCTTATAGGAAATTTCTATTATAATGATAAACAATATACAAAAGCAATCCTCTTTTATGATAAATCATTAAAAACAGATCCTCAAAACATAAGTGCCCTTATCAATAAAGGAGTCACCGCCTCAAAGCTTGGCAATCACAAGGAAGCCATTACGCTTTACGACAGGGTATTAGAAATTGATCCAAAATACTTTGAGGCTTTACACTGTAAAGGCGATTCACTTTCATTGCTTTCAAAGCACGATGAGGCCTTGTCATGTTATGAGCAGACACTTGAAATAGATCCTACATATTTTGAGGGACTATACAAAAAAGGATTAGCACTTTTTAACCTAAGGAAGTATGCGGAAGCCGTTTCATATTTTGACAAGGCACTAAGTATAGAGCCAAATCACATTCCATCACTTATCAATAAAGGAGTCACCGCCTCAAAGCTTGGCAATCACAAGGAAGCCATTACGCTTTACGACAGGGTATTAGAAATTGATCCAAAATACTTTGATGCCATTTACAATAAGGGCATTGCATTGATCATGTTAGAAGAATACGAGGATGCGTTATTGTGTTTTGATAAGACATTGGAAATAGATCCACACCACGCAGATGTTCTTTTCAATAAAGGCGTATGCCTTGCAGGTCTTGGAAAACATCAGCTTGCTATTTCCTACTATGATAAGGCTCTGGAATTCAATGTGCAGCACATTCTGGCACTCTACAACAAGGGTTACTCGCTTTTGCAGCTAGGAAAAAAATCAGAAGCTCTAGAATGTTTCAATAAGGCAACTGAGATCGATTCAAACTTTGAGGACGCGATATTGTACAAGGGAAAAGTGTTACTTTCTCTGCATGATTACAAACAAGCTCTAAAACAATTTGATACAATTCTAAATGGGAATCCAAGCAATATTGTTGCAATATATGGAAAGGGAGCCTCATTATCTGGCCTTGGTATGCATGAGCAATCCCTATCTTACTACGATAAAACCTTGGAAATCTTTCCAAATCACTTGGATGCGTTGTGCAGGAAGGGTCAAACTCATTCACTGCTTGGTAATCATGAAAAAGCACTTGTGTGTTTTGAGCGGGCACTAAAACTCAAGCCACTACACCACGACAGTATTCTAAACAAGGCTTTCTGTCTATCTAAGCTTGGAAGGTATCAAGAAGCCATTACCTCCTTTGACAAAGCACTCACAATCAACCAAGACCATATTGATACAATTGTAGGAAAGGCAAACGCACTGGCACAACTTGGTCGCCATCAAGAGGCACTGTTACTTTATGACAAAGCATTGGCACAGAACCCAACCAACATTGATGTACTATACCGTAAGGGCAGTTTGCTATCTCATACTAATAGATACCAAGAAGCCATTACTTCCTTTGACAAAGCACTCACAATCAACCAAGATCATATTGATACAATTGTAGGAAAGGCAAACGCACTGGCACAACTTGGTCGCCATCAAGAGGCACTGTTACTTTATGACAAAGCATTGGCACAGAACCCAACCAATACTGAAATTCTTTTTAACAAAGGACACTCATTAGTGCTTCTTGAAAAACAAAACGAGGCAATATTATGTTTTGATCAAATAATTGAAATCGATCCACATCATCATAAAGCATACTACCAGAAAGGAGTTGTACTAGCACAACTTGGTCGCCATCAAGAGGCACTGTTACTTTATGACAAAGCATTGGCACAGAACCCAACCAA
>CAZLSK010000134.1:0-3683 GCA_964562075.1 uncultured Candidatus Nitrosotenuis sp. | reverse complement strand
AAAAACCGATGTCGATGTCGTAGCCACCATCGCCCATGTCGCCGCCCGCATCTGCACCGCCATCGCCTGCGTCGGCTGGTTGGTTTTCTGCGCCTGGTGGGATTTGTTCTGGTGGGACATAGTTGTGCATCATAACACCGATCATGGAAAACATCATTGAAAACATTATCATGTCCATAATGCCAAAAAACATCATCATTGGGAAAAACGACTTGTTTGTATCCATGAAATCCTGAAGCTTTTGTTTGTCCCCTGACTTGTAGAGTTGAACCATTCGCTGCCAGTTTTCTTGCATTTCGTGAATTCTTTGGTCAAGCTCGTTTGAACCCTTATCGGTTACGTAAAGCTCTATCTTTTCTCCGCCAAAGAGCCCCTTTTTCTTTTCCACACGGATAAAACCACGCTCCTCAAGCTTTTCTAAAATCTTGTTTAGCTCCTCTGGGTCGATGCCAGTTTTGTCTCGTATTTTGCCAAACTTTTTGGCACCTTTCTTTATTGCGCCTAAGACGATAATGTCTTTTGGCTCTTCTTCCATCACAATAATTTCGATTTTTGCGTAATAAAGTGTTTTCCACAACAAATTATAATTCCGACTCTGATACACTAATTTCATGGAAAAAGATCCTCACACAGACGGCGAGATAAGACAAATTCTATCACTAAAAAACGTCGCAGTAGTTGGCATGTCAAAAAACGAAGAAAAAGCAGCTCATTACGTACCAAAATATCTTCTATCGCAAGGATATAACATCGTGCCGGTAAACCCAACCGCTGACAAAATTCTGGACTGCAAATGTTATCCAAATCTGGAGGAAATCAAACAGCCCATCGACATAGTTGATGTCTTTAGGCCATCAGACCAGGTGCTTCCAGTAGTACAGGAGGCGATCAAGAAAAAGCCAAAGGTGATCTG
This sequence comes from uncultured Candidatus Nitrosotenuis sp., assembly GCA_964562075.1. Classification (GTDB taxonomy): domain Archaea; phylum Thermoproteota; class Nitrososphaeria; order Nitrososphaerales; family Nitrosopumilaceae; genus Nitrosotenuis. Next base: position 2,770 of record CAZLSK010000134.1, on the reverse strand, counting down.
GCTGCAGGAAGGAATCCACAACGCCGAGGCCGAAGAACTTGCACGAAAGGCAGGAATCCAAGTAGTATTCAATCGGTGCATGCTTGCCGAACATCAGCGGTTGTTCTGATGAGCGCATCATTTGAAGAGTTTTATCAAAATCTACAGGAGCTTGTAAAATCATACTCCAACAAAGATGTCATGATAAAGCTGGATGCAGACCTTGAGGCAAACATTGTACGACTTTTTGGGCAAAACCTAAGCTCACTTGCAAAAGCAAAAAAAGGATTAGAAGATGTGTCTGAGCTTGCCTACACGACTGCTGAGCACCATCCATACTGGAATCTTTTGTACAACGCATGCCAAATATCAAAAATAACACTTGAAAAATGGCACTCGTCTCTTACAAAAGAAGAACTAGACGAGATTTCTTGGTCGATTGATGAGCTGAAAAATACATGTGAAAAACTGCGACAAAATCAACACCCACACGCCGACTAGAATAAATAGTTAAAACACAAAGTTGTCTTGTGCCAATAAAGATAGGAATTATCGGCAAAACAAATACAGGCAAAACAACATTTTTCAATTCTGCTACATTGTCGTCGGCAGAGATCTCGACTTATCCATTTACTACGAAAAAACCCGAATCGGCAACCACATACGCAATCACTCTTTGTGTCCATCCCGAGTTTAACGTATTTGATAATCCAAAAAACTCAAAATGTGTTGATGGCTGGCGTTACATCCCAATTGAGCTAATAGACCTGCCTGGATTAATCAAGGATGCTTGGCAGGGAAAGGGACTTGGAAACCAGTTTTTGTCGGTTGCTGCGCAGTCAGATGCGCTGCTGCACGTAGTGGATGTGTCAGGAAGCATAGATGCTTCCGGCAAAATTGCCGAGGTTGGCTCTGGCGATCCAATATCTGATTTTGCCGACATTGAAGAAGAGCTGATAATGTGGTACCTAAAAATCCTCGAAGGAAATAGAGAAAAAATCTCAAAGACAATTCATGCGGGAACCGACAAGATAGTGGCAATTGCCGATTTATATCGCGGAATAGGCGTAACAAACTCGCATGTGAAGGAGGCATTGATTGCATCAGGAATTGAGGATAAGAATTTTGATGATATTGACTTTAAGGAGAGCAAAAAATTCGCCACGATTTTGCGCAAGATTTCAAAGCCTACTCTGATCGTGGCAAACAAAATAGACATTGATGGCGCGGAAAAGAATTTTGCAAGACTACGGGAGCGATACAACGACATGATAGTAATTCCAGCAAGTGCAGACAGCGAGCTTTCGCTAAGACGTGCAGAGCAAAAAGGACTCATAAAATACTCGCCAGGCTCTGAGCAGTTTGACATAGTAAAGCCAGACGAGCTGAATCAAAAACAAAAAAACGCGCTAGATTTTATCAAAAAAGAGATCATGGGAGAGTACATGAGGACAGGTGTGCAGTTTGCAATCAACGTGACTGTCTTTAAGCTGCTCAAGATGAATGCAATCTATCCAGTCGCAGACGAAGAAAATCTCTCAGACAAAAAAGGAAACGTCTTGCCAGATTTAATTTTGTTAAAGGACGGCGCAACAGTAGGTGATCTTGCAAAAGAGATCCACACCGATTTGATAAAGGGGCTACTTTATGCAAAAGACATCAGATACAACCTGCGCCTTCCAACGACATACCAGCTTCGCGACAGAGACGTCATATCACTTATCAGTGCCTCTACCAAGAAGTCGCACTAGGTATCAGCCTTAATCTTCTCTTTTTTCATCCAAATGGTTTTGTTTTTATGATCTAGCAAAACAATGTTCAGCTGCGAGATCTGAGTCCTTATCTTATCTGCTTCTTGATACTGTTTTTGTGCTCTTAACTCGTCCCTTTTTTTGAGAAGGTTAGTGATTGTCTGTTTTTCTTTTTGTGTGACCTTTTGGACTTGGAGGCCCAGAATCTCACTCATTCGTACAAACTCTGGCAGGGCAATGTCTGCGACTGACCGCGTCATCTGCTCAGAGGCTGCTATCTGGTTTATCGCCTTAATCAGCCTAAAAAAGACCGAGACTGCTGCTGCGGTATTAAAATCGGCCTCAAGGGTGGAGTTGAACTCGGATTTGCATTCTGCAACTAGCGCTGAGAACTCTTTTGTATCGCCTTTTCCCTCAGACATTATCATCTCATAATATGCTGTCTCGGCTTGGCGCCACTTGATGAGGTTTTCCTTTAGCAGTTCCTCTGAATAATCAATTGGCTTTGTGTAATGACCAGAAAGACAAAACAATCTTATCACATTTGGGCCCCAGTTTTCTAGAACGTATCTCACAGATTTGATGTTGCCAAGTGATTTTGACATTTTCTCGCCGTTTATTGTAACCATGCCTGCATGCATCCATACCCTGGCAAGTGGCTTGTTGGTGTATGCCTCAGTCTGGGCAATCTCGTTTTCATGATGCGGAAAGATCAAGTCCCTTCCGCCACCATGTATCTCAAATTCTTGACCAAGATACTTGAGACTCATGGCGGAGCATTCTATGTGCCAGCCGGGCCTGCCAGTTCCCCAGGGGCTTGGCCAGTTCGGCTCTGTTGATGAGAACTTCCAGAGTGCAAAATCAAGAGGGTCGTCCTTTGCCTCGTCCACTTCGATTCTTGCCCCAGAGATAAGCTCGTCGGTTTTTTTCTTTGAGAGCTTACCATATTCCGCAAATTTTGATACACGATAATAAACTCCATTTTTTGTTACATACGCAAAACCTTTTTCGAGTAGATTCATGATGAGCTCTATCATTTC
>CAZLSK010000133.1:0-3685 GCA_964562075.1 uncultured Candidatus Nitrosotenuis sp. | reverse complement strand
CATTTGTATCAAATTTTGATGCAAAAAATTCTCCAGCAAACAGCTGTTTTTCAGAATTTCGGAGTGTGACTGTGACTTTGAGTGTTTTTCTAGATGTGTCCTCATAATGGATTCCTACGGTGTTGTCATCGGTCCTCATTGTTGTTAGTTGTAATGTTTCAAAGACTTGGGTCTGAGGGGTTGGATTCACTGAAACTGTTTGTGTGCTTGTTTGAGGATCGGTAGTTATGGATATTTGGACTGACTGACGTTCTTGGTACTGGCAATCAGGCAGGGTAACTGTGTGTGTGAGCTCTTTTATTCCATTTACTGTCTTTGCCATTTTAGGAACTGAGATTTTACAGTTATTTTGCTCATCTTTTTCATAGACTTCACCATAGTAGACTTCTTGCTCTGGTTGTGGCACTGCTACTTTTTCTTGGATTTTTTTGATTGGGTTTATCTCATCTGGGTCTGGCGCAATTTGTTCTATCTTGTCTCCCACGGTGTCAATCGTTCTATCAACCTCATAGTTTACCCGCTGAACAGTGGTGTCCTTTAGCTCATCAAGATCTTCTGCTACCGCATCGAGGCCTGAAGAATTGACAATGGATGTTTTTGTCAGTTCTGGATATAGTATTATTCCTCCAACTACTAGTATCACGCCTATTATGGCAAGCTTTAGTATCAACTTGACTTGAATTTTGTAAAAATCATAAAAGTCTTGGAATTCATTTTCGCTGATAAATTAGGAAAAAAAGCTGACTAGATTTGTTCAGTAAGCCACTCTATTATGCGCTCGATATTTTTTGAATATATTACAACCTTGATTGGCCCAAGGGGAGATTCATTATCGTGCTCGCAAATTGCTATCGAGTTTGCAAACGCTGCTTGTTTGTTAAGATAAAACCATGTTGAGCCACCCTCCAAATTGTTGTTAAGAAAACGAAAATAGATACGTTGTGAGCTGTGGTTCTGGATCGATTCGTAAATCTTTGAAAGAGACGATATGTCGTGTGATGTTGCCTTGATAGAGCCATCAGAAACTTTGAGCTCCATGTTATCTAAGACATTAGAGACCACAGCCTGTACCTTCTGAGGATCTTCTGATGGATTTATCTCGCAAAATGCTTCTATTGTGCAGTCAACGGTGGGGATCATTTAAGCCACTTTTGGATTGTATTGTATGCAGTATCAATTAGCTGATCGATGGTAAGGTTGTTGTTTGAAATGGTTTCATCGGCTAGAGCAATTGATGCACTTATACCTACATTGATCTCGCGATTGTCGCGTTCATCAAAGGTGTGACGGTCTTGCGGATCATCCGATCTGCCACGGGAGGTAAGAAAGGTGTATCGTGTATTAGTCGATGCGTGGATTGCCAAAAGTCTTACTGGTGCAATTTTTTTTAGTACATCAATTTCGGCATTTGATCGAACTCCATCAATCACAACAACGTCTGAGCTAGAGTTTGTGACTTGGTCCTTTATCAGTTCGGCTATGGCACCCTGTCCATTTTTTTGACGGAGTTCAAGCATCAGCTTGCCAAGGTTTTGCCCTGTTAGCTCTAGATTTCTTCTTTTAGCTTCTGCACGTACCGCATCACCCATGTTGATGCTGCTAAATCCTTTTTTTTTCAAACCTACAGCAATTGTTGATTTACCAGCACCTGGCATTCCGGTTAGACAGACTATCAGCTTTGGCAATTACGCACATTTTTTTTGGCTATTCTATGAACTTACCGGAAGTAATTAAAAAGACAAAAGCAGAATCTCGTAATGCGCACATTTGTTGCCGTAGAGATATCCAATCCGCATGTATTGGATTCGATTAAAAAACTGCAATCAGAGATCAAAATATCCGCAAAACCAGTCGAGATACGCAATATGCATTTTACACTGATGTTTTTAGGTGAGATATCTGAGGAGATGGCACAGAAAGTACAAACCCAGCTGAAAACGATCGAGTTTGCACCTTTTGATATCAGCTTTGAGCGAATCGGTGCCTTTCCAAAACCCAGCTTCCCAAGAGTAGTTTGGGTAGGACTTGACAAGGAAGGCGGAGAAAAGCTGTCATCACTTGCAAGAATAGTTGAGGAAAAGCTTGCTCCGCTTGGATTCCATAGTGACAAGGAATTCAAACCACACGCAACAATATTTAGGATTAAAAGTAGAATGGGAGACATTAGCGGTGAGTTGGCAAGATATTCAGATGCAAAATTCGGCATACAAAAGATAAATGAGTTAAAATTCAAAAAAAGTGATCTGACTCCAAAAGGTCCAATCTATTCTGATTTAGAGGTGATACCGGCACGATAAACGAGATCCTAAAACAAGCAGAAAAACTTGTTATCCCTTCTGAAAAATCGCAAAAACAAAAAGATCTATTAGTAGAACAGGTGATCAAGCTCATTCAAAAACAAGTATCGGATTATCCTCAGATAAGTGGCGTTGAGATTGTTGGTTCTTTTGCAAAGGGAACTTGGTTGCCTCAAAAGGCAGACGTTGACATTTTCATAAAATTCCAGCCAAGTGTTTCGGAAAAAGAGTTTGCTGAGCTTGGAAAAAAAATTGGGTTTGCTGCACTTAGAGACTACAAGCCATATGTCAGATATGCCCAACACCCCTTTGTTGAGGCAGAGATTAAGGATACCAAGGTTAATCTAGTACCATGCTATGACGTTCCCGAAGGTGGCTGGAAGAGTGCAGCAGATCGGTCACCATTTCACACACGATTCATGATAAAATCTCTGACGCCACAGATGAAAAACGAGGTAAGAATACTCAAGGCATTTTTGAAGGTAAATGACATCTATGGAGCAGAGATTGCAAAGCAGGGATTTTCTGGTTATGTCTCAGAGGTGCTGGTGTTAAACTTTGGCTCATTTGAAAATGTAATCAAGGCAATTGCGGAGCTAAAAAAGGGGCAGGTGATTGGCAAGGCCACAAAAGAGTTTGATACTCCAATTATAGTCATAGATCCTATTGATGGTAACAGGAACCTTGGTGCAGCAATCTCTGCTGAAAATGTTGCCAAGTTTGTTCTTGTATCAAGGGCGTTTCTGAAAAAACCTTCAATTTCATTTTTCAAATTAAAGAAAAAACCTGCGTACAAACCAAAGGACATACGAAAAAATGTCCTCGTCTTGTCATTTGATTACAAGCAAAGGAGTCCTGACATAATTTGGGGCCAGCTTAAAAGAGCTGTAAGCTCCATTTCAACACAGATAGAGCAAGAAGGATTTTCGGTTTTGAGAAGAACCGTAATAGTCACAGAAAACACGGCTTCCTTGTTGTTTTTACTACAGTCAACGAGGCTTGATCAAAGTCATGTCAGAATTGGGCCGGAGTTTTACACCGCAGAACATGTTGAGAGATTCATTGCGGCAAACAAGAAAAAAAGTATCACCATGTGGATAAACGAGGAAGGAAAGATCTGCTCCATACAAAAAAGAACCCATGTCGATGCAACACTGTTTTTGAGAGACCTCATAAGAAAGAACTTAAAAAATTCAGGCGTGCCGGCTGGGCTTGTTGACGATATAAGGAGATTCAAAATTATATCAGGAAACAAAGTAACAAGCAAATCCATTAAAGAGGCGATCACAGAGCTCGTCTCAATAGATGAGACGGTTTTTTCCAGTTGAAATCTTAACACAGGAACCATATTCTGCAATTCTTGGCTACCCCAAAGCCACGAGGCGACA
>CAZLSK010000132.1:0-3745 GCA_964562075.1 uncultured Candidatus Nitrosotenuis sp. | reverse complement strand
CAGGTTTGAGATTATATTAGTCTCTGGCATTTTCTCACCTATATTTTGCAAATCCCAAGGAATTTGCCACCTCTCTGAAACATCGTCTGCAAATCATCAGATTGTATTTTTGGATTACTGCCGTGTAATCACCGCATCGTTTGCACCAGCGTGAGCCCTTGCCAAACTCGTGCTTTTTTCTTCCAGTGTGTTCATATGTTCTGTTTTTCATTATATCACTGCCACTCCAAACTCTCTAGATAAAAACTCAATCGCCTCGTCTTTTGAAATTTTATGGTGCTTTCCAACGCTTGCCTTATGTCTGCTCCTTACCCTAATGCTAAAGCCAGGTCTTGTAAGTGAGATCGCGGCCTCAAGTCCAAGTATGCCGATTTGTGGATCATATTTTATGCCTGGAATATCGATGTGTTCTTTAATTCCGAATGAGACGTTTCCAAAATTATCAAATGATCTTGTTTTGATTTTGTTTCCAATCGCATCAAACAATCTTTTTAGAAGTGTTGCTGCATCTGGGCCGCGTACCGTCACGGCCACGCCAATTGGTTCGCCCTTTCTGACCCCCCAATCTCTTTGGGTTGCCTTGGCGTCACGTGGACATGATTTTTTGCCGGTGATTTGGTCCAGTGCCTTCTTTGCTATCTCGATTGCTTCGCCAGACTTGCCAACGCCCATGTTTAGGACAATTTTATCGAGTCTGATTTTTTTCATAGGTTGATTGTCTGCCATAAGATCACGCTACCTGTATAACCGGCTCCTTTTTTCCTACGACCATCACCAGGTCTGCAGGAATTTCAATATCTTTTTCACCTAGTGAAAGCAAAACACGTTTTGGAAGAACAAATGTTCCTTCCTTTACCTCCTTTACTTGACCAATCTGTCCTGCGTTGTGTCCTTTTGTTACGATTACCCTCACTCCTTCTTTTAGCTTGAGAACTTCGGTGATCTTTTGTTCTGGAACTTGCATTACGCAAGAATCACCTACACTTGCGTCAGTGTCAGAAACCATGGTGCGGCCGTCATGAAATCCTAATTGGGTTTTTCCTTTTTTGAGCGTGGTTTTGCTTGTTACCTTGGCAAGTTTTATGGATTTTTCTGAGCTGTTGATTTTAATTGGTTCTAAGATATGACCACGTTTTGGGACAAGGCGGTATACGTCAGATACGCCATCAAGCTCAACTACGTCCATCAACCCTATTCCATGGTGGATTGACTTTCTTTTTACGCCATCAACTTTGACTTTGCCATTGTAAATTGCATAATATGCCTCGCGAGCTGTCTTTACAAGCTTCAAAGTATCACGCAAAAATACAGATGTTGGAATTGCAAGGTGTTTTGAATGAGCACCAGGCCTAACGGTAGTCACAAATCTTGGGGTTTTTCTTGAAATGCCCCAAAACATTGGAGCCATTTGTCTTTTGAGCTTCTTACTTCCTGCTATTCGAGTCATTTCTTATCCACCTTTTTTGTTTTTTTAGCTGGTTTTGATTCTTTTTGTTTTTCTTTTTTTGGTTCTGAGTCCTTTGGCTTTTCTTGTTTTTCTTCCTTTTGTGGTTTGAGCTCTTTTTGTTCCTCTTTTGGTTTTGTTTCTTGCTGCGGTTTTGTGTTTTTTCCCTCAAGTTTGTTTTGTCGCCACTTGTCTTCTGTGCTTAGATCTGTTACCAAAAGATTTGATGTATGGATGAAAACATCGATGTTGCCGCCCTTGAGCTTTTCTTTCTTTATTCCCTCAATTGCAGCGCCGTTTTTCTCAGTGGAGACCTTGGTAACCTTGCCTGTTACCCCTTTGTACTCACCACGCATTACACGGACTGTATCGCCTTCGGTTACGCGTATGCTTCGCTTGCTGTATTTGTTTTGAAGATCTTTTGAGAGATGACTGCAGAGGAGCTTACTTTTAACAATATTTGATGTGCTGAAAATGGTCTTGTTTCGAATTATGGTTGGCTTCATTTTATACCACCATTGATGCCAAGTTTGCTACCCTTGGCCATTTTTCTGATGCTTCAGCTGCTACCGGCCCTTTGATGTCGGTTCCCTTGATTTCTCCTTCTGGAGTTACAAGAATAGCTGCATTGTCCTCAAATGTAACCCTGACTCCGTTTAATCGTCTAATTGGATATTTTTGTCTGATTATTACTGCGCCAAAGATCTGCTTTCTGAGCTCTGCAGGTCCCTTTTTTACAACGACATTGACAAAATCACCAACTGCGGCAGCCGGCATCCTTGAAGTTCTCGTCTTTGCTCTCTTTACCATAATTATTTCCAAAATTTTTGCACCAGTATTATCTGCACAGTTGATTCTTGCTCCAACCGGCAATGACCTTGTAATGTATGGTCTGAATTCCTGAACACCCTTTGCCGATACTGCACGACTTTTTCCTGCCGACATCTTATGATCTGACCTCCATTACTACAAATGCTACGGATTTTGCGATTGGCCTGCATTCTGCTGCAATAACCGTGTCGCCTTCTTTGACTTCGAGCTTGGCTGGCTTGTAAGCGTGAATGGTGCTTTTGCTTCTTGCGTATCGCTTTGTCTTTGTGATGTATAGTGGACTTTCTCGTTGGATTACCACAGTGTTTTTGTTCTTTGCGCTGACAACTTTGCCTTCAAATAATTTTCCTCTGACACTAAGCGGTTTTCCGTTATCCATCACGATTCCTCGATAAGCGTGTTTTTGTGCTTCTTTGCTCATGCTTTCACCTTGATTCTGTCTTCGGGCCTTTTTGATATGGATTCACCATCCACTGTAAATGTTTGATCGTTTAGATCAAATTGCCATTTGTTGTGTTGTTTTGGAATCATTTTCGTTCCCTGTTTTGTTTCAATGAACAACATGGATTTTGTCTCGTAGCTTACTTTGCCCGATAATCCAACGATTGCATCGTTTGTGGATTCTAAAATTTTGGCATACAACCCTATTAACTCGTGATTTTTGATGTTTTGTTGTGTTATCATTTCTTTTTCATCTCATTTAGTCTTGTCAACATTCGTGCTACCTCGGTCCGTAGTGCTCTGATCTTGCCGCTTTCTTTACGCAAGGTTCCTTTTGCTGCATCGGTTCGAAGCTTTGCAAGCTCCACTCGTGCCTGTTCTAACCTTCCTTTGAGGTCAGTTTCGTTGAATTCGCGAATTGATTTCATTTTTAGGACCATTATTTGAGATTCTCCTCCACATCTTCCATAAGGTCAAGTTTCTCAATCTTTTCTGCATCCAACTTGACCTGTTCGCTTTCGGTTCGTGCCTTTCTTTCCTCTTCTTCTCTTGCAAGTCTTCTTTCCCTTTCTTCTTTTGTTTCTTTGATTCCTTTTAGCTCAAAGTCAGGGATGTATCTTTCCTTTCTCGCAATTCGAATTCTGACGCCGATATAGCCCATTGGGGTTGGAACGTGTGCAATGCCTTCATCAACTGCAACGGTTGCCTTGTGTCCTGCTCGTGGGAGAATTCCTACTGAATGTTTTTCAAAGGTAGAACGATCTCCTCGGAGCTTTCCTGAGACAGTAATCTGTACTCCCATTGCACCCGCATTCATAATTTGCTGTAATGTCCACATTGTTGCTCTTCTAAATGCGGTTCCTCGTTCAATTAGGGATGCGAGTCTGTTGCACATTACATTTGCAGTAAGCTCAGGCTCTGTGATTTCATTTACTGCGATTTGTGGGTTCTTTAACCCAAAGTCTTTTTCAAGTTTTTCAGTAAGGTCACGTATTCCAGATCCCTTCCTTCCAATTACAATTCCTGGTC
>CAZLSK010000131.1:0-3783 GCA_964562075.1 uncultured Candidatus Nitrosotenuis sp. | reverse complement strand
TCTTGTGTAATGTTCCACAAGACTCTGAAGTGGAATCTTTTTTCCTCCCACAATTTTCAGATCAACATGAATTTTCTTGTTCTTGATTGTGATGATGTTGTAGGTATTCTCAAAAAACCCGCGCATTCGCTCAGACGACGTGGTTCCTGCATTTACAATTGAGAGCTCCTTAAAGTTCCAGATCCAAGGCCTGTGCTTGTGTCCACACAAGACCATATTGACTCCGGTGGCAAGTATTGTCCTCAAAACATCGCCTGCATCAATTACCTCGACTCTTGCAGAGCCGGTGTCTGGAATTCCAACCAAATGATGGTGCATTGCCAAGATCTTGATCTTGCCGTCGTATTTTTTCATGGTTCGCTCAAGCCAGAGGTTTTGCCTGTAGCCTACCTCTCCTTCGTCGCGGTCGGGCCTTGCAGTGCCAAGCGTTACCACAACGACATCATTTCCAAGCTCATTTACTGTTTCAAATGGAAAGAATTTTTTAAAATGCAGATAGCCGGTGTTTCGGTAGTCGTGGTTGCCAGAAATGGCGATTATCTTTTTTGTCTCAAGCCTTGAAATTAGTTTTTTGCATTTTTCGTACTCTTTTACGAGTCCCTCGTTTGTGAGGTCGCCTGTTACTATGATTGCATCAGGCTTGAGTGCGTTGACTTCGCCGATTACCTTCTCAAATATCTCCTCTCTGAACTGCGAGCCAATGTGGATGTCCGATAGCTGAACTATTATCATCAAATGTTTTGACAAAAATGTAGTAATTTAGTTTTCTGAAATTGTCCGATCTTGACACAAAACTTTCCAAAAATTCTGTGTCGTGATCACATAGACAAAAAATGCGAAAATTTTCTAGTTAGAGTTAAATATGCTGATCTGCAAGCATCGCTGTTTTGGCAAAGCGAGCTGCAATCATACGGGGAGATGGCACAGGTCCTGAGCTTGTTGATGCAATGCTACATGTTTTGAGATCATGCAACACGCAAATCGAGCTGGTTTTGTGTGATGCCGGCTCTGAGCAATGGGAAAAACACGGTGGCGCTACCTATATCCCCGATTCAACAATGAAGCTACTTGAGGAGAGTAATGCTTGCTACAAGGGGCCAACTACCACCATACCAAGGCCAAATGCGCCAAGAAGTGTGGCTGTCACCCTTCGCCAAAAGTTTGAACTTTACAGCAACGTCAGACCAATCAAAACATATGACAGGCTCTCACCAGACAAAAAACTCGACTTTGTCTGCTTTAGGGAAGCCACGGAAGGGCTCTACGCAGGAATCGAGTTTAGGATTTCTGAAGACGCCGCCATCGCAATAAGAAAGATTACGCGTAAGGGTTGCCAGAGAATAGTAAAGTCGGCCTTTTTGTGGGCAAAGCAGCACAATCTAAAAAAGATCTTTGCCATCACAAAAAGAAACATACTCAAAGAAACCGACGGCATATTTTGGAGCGAGGTTGAAAAAGCAGTCAAGGAAAATCCAGGAATAGATGTTGAGGAATATTATATTGACAACATGACACAACAGCTGGTCAAAAATCCGGAAAGATTCAACAACTCTGTGCTTGTTAGCACAAATCTGTTTATGGATATCATATCGGAATGCGCCTCTGGTAACATCGGCTCTATAGGAAATGTGTATTCTGCAAACATCGGAGACTCGTATGCCATGTTTGAGCCTGCGCACGGAAGCAGCCCCAAGTACAAAGGGCTCAACAAGGTAAATCCAACAGCGGCTATACTGTCTGGGGCTTGGATGGTAGAATACCTTGGAGAGCCACACATAAGAAATGCAATCTTTGAGGCAACAGAGCAGGTGATTAATGAGGGAAAATACGTCACCTATGACATTGGCGGTAATGCAACCACCTCAAAAATGGCCGAAGCCATTGCAGAGATTGCTAAACAAAAACTAAGAAAGTGATTTTGCCTCTATTATGATTAGTTCTTCAAAGAACAGCTTCTTTTTTGCTACCACATTTGCTGAGAGTCCCATCGATTGGATTTTTTCCATCAACTTTTGATAGTTTGCCAAAGATGAGGTAAGAAACAGCATCTTGCCAGCAGTCTTGACACAAGTACTTGCAGATTTTATTATTGAAAGGGGTACTGCAAGTCCCTCGGAACCCCCATCGGTTGTTTTATCAGCTATTTTTTCCGATGGTAGATACGGCAGATTACACACGACAAGGTCGAATTTTTGTCCCACAGCACTTGCACCATCACAGCAAACAACGTTTTGGATTTTATTTTGCTGATTTTTCAGAGTCGCAAAATCAATGTCGGTAGCAACCACCAGCTGAAAGTTTTGTTGCAAGACATTTGCCAAATATCCAGAACCGGTTCCTATCTCAAGTGCAGACTGGCCCTTTTCTTTTGCGATTTGATCCGCTAGGAAAAACGTGTCCTCCGCAGGTATGTAGGTTTCAGACAATCTGTTTTGCAAGTTTTATTATCTCCTCTACTCCCAGCTCTTCTAGTCTTTTATCTGATTGCATTTTTTTGCCAAACTTTTTTGCAATGTTTGTTATGGTTTTGCGCCTATATGAGAAGAGCCTGTTTATGGCATCAATTAGGTCTGATGTGACTTGCCTTTTTTGTCTCAATCCTAGTATGACCGAATCCACCTTTGGCGGCGGCTCAAAGTTGTTCTTCTTAACATTCATCAGCTTTTCAATATCAAAGGCGTAATTTGCAATGATAGAGACTGCGTGCATCTCTCTTCCTTGTACAGATAAGAGCTTGTCAGCAAACTCTTTTTGAACCATGACTACAGCCCTTGAGAGTTTTTGTTGCACAAGCCACTCTATTGCGCGCCTGCTCTCAGAGTACGGCAGGTTTGAGACGAATACATCAAAGCTCACACCCGTGTCAAATCCGTCGCCATACATCAGTTCAAGGTTTGGGATATAGGAAAGCTGCAAGATTGCATCAGAGTAAAGTTTCTCATCGGACTCGACAGAGACTACAAAGCTGGCCTTTTGGCACAAAAGCGGCGTCAGTGCTCCCTTTCCCGTTCCAACCTCAAGTATTGTTTCTTTTTTTGTCAGATGTGCCGACTCGACTATGAATCTTGCAATGTTTTGCGATTTTAGAAAATGTTGTCCAAGTCTTTGCCTTTTACTTTTTGACAAAGAGCGTTACCTTTACTTCGCCAGTTATCTCTTCCATGATTCTCTGAACTATTTGCTTTGCAGGCTCTTTTAGTCCGACGCGGTTCTGCAGGTCTGCAAAGTCGATGAATCGCTGTTTTTCGCGCTCCTCAAGTATCGTCTTCATGTAGGTCTTGCCAATTCCTGGGATCAGCTCAAGCGCATGAATCCTTGGAGTCAGTGGTTGTGAGTTGTTGATATAGTCTACAAATCTTTTTTCATTGTTTGTAACAATCATGGTTACGACATTTTTCAGCTCAGACTGAGCCGCTGCCGATATATTGCCGTATTCAAGCTTGCCAAGAACCGACATGATTTTTGTTCTGCCTTCTTTTCCAATGTATATTCTCTCACCTATCTCAAATGTGCTGTTTTGCACGCCAAGCACCTCAAGCATTGTAAGCCTGTCCTCGCCAATAGCGGTAATGATTATTCCCTCTCGTCCACGGACCGTAGTTGACCTGCCACGCGGCACCCAGTCTAGCACATATGCATACTCTTCATACTTACGTGGTGGATTTGCACTCCTTTCCAAGAAAACCACTTGACCTATTCTAGGAGTTCCCCTTGAGTATCTGTAGAATTTTTTCTAGTGTTTCTGCCAGGATCAGCTTCTTCCATCCGAAGGTAAATGCTCTC
>CAZLSK010000130.1:0-3877 GCA_964562075.1 uncultured Candidatus Nitrosotenuis sp. | reverse complement strand
AAGTACTCAATTGATGCCCCTATTTTATTCGGGGGCAAATGGTACACAATCACCTTTCATTTTTTGAGCAGAATCAAGCTAATTTTGAAGATCATGTCCAAAACCAATTAAGTAAAGACTACAAGAACTAGTCCATGGAAGACATCTTTGCGGTTTTTGGAGAACTTTCGTACATTGGCGTCTTTTTGCTGATGTTTATCCTCAATACTGCTCCGATTCTAATGCCCCCCACCTGGGTTGCACTAGTTTCGTTTTCCGCCCTTGATCCTGCCATGAACCAGCTTGCCTTGGCAATAGTTGGGGCAAGCGGTGCAACGCTTGGAAGATTTGCCCTCATGCGGGCAAGCAGGTATTTTCGCAGATTTTTGAGCAGCGAAAGAAGGTCAAATCTTGACAAAGTAGGGGAATATCTGAGGGCAAAGAGGTTTGGCTACTTTTTGACCTCGTTTGTGTTTTCGGCAACTCCGCTGCCAGATAACATCCTCTTTATCACGTATGGCCTAATGAAGGCAAAAAGCATCCAAATCTACGTTGGACACTGGCTTGGCCGCATCCTTGCATATTACGTGATGCTTTCGATAAGTACTGCTGTTCTTACTCCTTTTTTGGAAATCTTTGAAGAAAGATACCTAGGTGTCCTCTTCATTGATGCGGTAAGCATTGTAGGTCTTGTGTTTTTTGCCTCGATCAACTGGAATGTTCTGATTTCAGAAAAAAAGATACGATTCGTAAAACCCAGGTTTTGGAAGCTATAGTCGTTTTATCATAATTATGTCGTCTTTGTATCTGCCACCATGAAAGACTCCATTTCTTATCTTTCCAGCATCGATAAATCCAAATTTTTTGTAAAGCCTTCTTGCAGTATTGTTTGTGTTAAAGACATAAAGCTTGACCAGCTTTATTCCTATCTTCCTTGATTCGATTAAAGACAGCTCAATCAGTTTTGAGCCGATTCCAATTCCTCGCCCTTGTTTTCTTAATGCCACTCCAAGTGTTCCAACATGTCTTGAGACATCAAAGGGATCTTTTGTTATCTGACAGCTACCAACAACAACTCCATCCATTTCAACAACAACCATGATCGTCTCATTTTTTCTTATTGATTTTAGGACGTTTGAAAGCCAAATCTTTTCCTGTTTGTAGCTGACCTTTTTGGTTTTAGCTATCTCAACACGTTCTTGCACCAAAGAGTTTATCGTCCTCATCAGATCTTTTAGATCTGCAGATCTGGGATACCTAAAGACTAGATTTTTGCCAGAAACTACCTCTTTTTTGAGTATTTTCATGCGTGTTTTTGACATCAAATCAGCATTCTTGAATTTTTCGAAGCGTTTTACACCTTACCAACCTTTACCGGAAAAAGCTATTTGTACTGTAAAAATTTTCAAAGCTTGAAGTGAATGAGTTAAAAGCGCTGCAAAAAGAGGTACAAAAAAGAATTCAAAATGATCCTGCACACGATTTTGAGCACATAATGCGTGTCTGCAGCAACGCAAAAAAGATTGCAAAACACGAAAATGCAGAGGTGCGCCTTGTCATGGCAGCCGCACTTCTTCATGATATAGTCTCATATCCAAAATCCGATCCTAGATCAAAAAATGCATCCGAGCAGAGCGCACAAGCTGCCAAGCAGATCTTAAAAAAATACAGCTATACGGCAGCTGAAATCAAAACAATAACTGAGGCAATCCGTGATCACAGCTTTTCAAAAAACATAGTGCCAAAAACCTTGGAAGGCAAGATACTTCAGGATGCCGACAGGCTAGATGCACTTGGGGCAATTGGAATAGCTAGAGCCTTCAGTGTAGGAGGCTCCGAAAACAGACCAATTTACAATAGTGAGGATCCGTTCTGCAAAACAAGACAACCTGACGACAGGTCTTGGACCGTTGATCACTTTTTTAGAAAATTACTGCTTTTGGAAAAAATGATGAACACCGAGTTTGCAAAAAAAGAGGCAAAAAGAAGAACCAAACTTATGGCAAGGTTTCTCTCCGCGCTAAAAAGAGAGATCTAACCATAATCAACATATCTTGCGTATCTTTTTTCTACTTCGGGATTTTTGCCATCAAGTATTTTTTCAATCTCTTCTTTGTGTCGATTTTTTATGTATGATTTTATCTCAGAAAACTGCTCATCTGATGGGTACGAATCGCCTAATCTTTCCAAAACGGATAGGTACTCTGCCACTTTTTCTCTGAACTCTTCGCGGGTTGGCTTTTTGTTCTGCTTTAGCCTAAACCAGACGCACGCCCAGCTCGCGCCAATCACATGTGGTAAGAGGTCATATGCGCGCTCGATTTCAAAACGTTGGTCTTCTCTCATTTGTTCAGCTGCTCTGCCATCATTTTTGCAAAATAAGTAACTATCATGTCGGCTCCTGCGCGCTTTATTGCATACAGGATCTCAGTCATCACGTCGGTTTCGTTAATCCAGCCCTGCTTTGCAGCCCCCTTGACAAGGGCGTATTCGCCTGAAACCGAATATGCAGAGACGGGAACATTGAATCGGTGTTTTGCTTCTGCTATCAGATCCAAATACGCCAGGGCTGGCTTTACCATCACGATATCAACTCCTTCGTTTACGTCAAGCTCAATCTCCCTCATTGCTTCCCGGGGATTTGTAAAAGGTACCTGGTATGTCTTGCGGTCCCCAAAGTGCGGCGCACAATCTGCTGCATCCCTAAAAGGAGTGTAAAATGACGAACGGTGTTTTGCAGAATGCGACATTATGCCAACTTCGGAAAACCCAGACTCGTCCAGCTCCTGTCTTATCGCTTTTACCTGACCATCCATCATTGCAGAAGGCGAGACAATGTCAACTCCAGCTTCGGCTTGGCTGTGTGCAATCTTTGCCAAAGTCTTAATGCTGGAGTCGTTGTCAATCTTGTTTCCCTTGACGATGCCACAATGGCCTGACGATGTGTACTGGCAGAGGCAGACATCTGCCATGATGACCATGCTGTCGCCAAAGCTCTTTTTGATCTGAGAGATTGCCTGCTGGATGATTCCGTTTTGCGCAAATGCAGCCGTTCCGGCGTCGTCTTTTTTTGCAGGAATTCCAAAAAGCATCACTGCGGGAATGTCAAGTTTTTGTATTGATTCTATCTCTTTTGTCAGCTCCGACAGCGGAAGGCGCTCAATTGCTTCCATGGATTGAACTTGGGTTCTCGATTTTAGGTCCTCCTGTACAAACACCGGACAGATAAGGTCGTTTGTTGAAAGCAGTACCTCCTGCACCAGATTGCGCATCTTTTCATTTTTGCGTAGCCTGCGCAGCCTTTTGGAAGGAAAAGAGCCTAACATGGTGAAAGTCGAGTCTTATTGCAATATAATCCTAGGTGCAAAAAATCTAGTCTTTTTTCTTGTAGTCGAAAAGCTTTGCAGCTGCCCTTAGCAGCTCATCGTCTGAAAGCTCGGAGGCTCGTCTGAGGTTGTTCATGGGCTCAGATATTATGCCTTCAACTACTGCCTTTGTGAGGTCATCGATAATCTTGATTTTCTTTTCATCTTTTTCGCCAAGCATTGAAAGTGCTTTTTGAAGCTCTTTTGCTCGACGCTCATCGATTCCTTTGAAAATCTCTTTTACAACAGGTTCTACTTCGAGTCTTCTCATGTGGGCCAAAAGTACTTGCATTTCTTCGCTAATTATTTTTTCCGCAGTTTCACGTTGGTTTGAACGGTATCTGATGTTTTTATCAACCATCTCAGCTATCTGATCCAGATTCATCATCTTGATTCCATGAATCGTGGCTACCTTTTCGTCAACGGTTCTTGGGTTTGACAGATCCAGAATCATCATCCCGGTCTTTTTGCCATTCATTGCATCCTTGATTCTGTCAAATGTCACCAAAAAATAGGGTGCAATGGTTGCAACA
>CAZLSK010000129.1:0-3886 GCA_964562075.1 uncultured Candidatus Nitrosotenuis sp. | reverse complement strand
TTGCGATTAATGAGACCATCCAGTTACCAAAAAAGCTAAGCACTCCAACTATGGTTTGTGTGATGGCAGGCGGCGATATGGGATTAAAGGCAAAAAACGCCAACGCCGACCGCGTAATCAGTGGAGATGAGATAAACTCGCTGGCTACAAACAAGCGCCAAGCCCGCAAATTTATCAACAATTATGATTTCTTTTTGGCTGATACCCAACTCATGACAACCGTTGGTAAGGTATTGGGTCAGCTTCTTGGTCCACGCGGCAAAATGCCAGTTCCTGTACCGTTTAATGCTCCAATAGAATCATTTTTGGACAGATACAGGTCATCTATACGCGTAAAGGTAAAGAACTCCCTTTCGCTGTCTTGTAAAATTGGAGATGAATCAATGTCCGATGAAGATCTAGCTGCAAATGCACATGTTATTCTAAACGCAATTGAAAAAAAGCTTCCAAACGGCGATAAAAACATTAGAAAAATTATAATCAAGACTTCGATGGGAAAACCGATTAAACAATTACAACAGGCAAGAAAGTAAGATGAGAGAAGGCAGAACTAAATATCCACAAAAAAAGGCACAGATGTATCAACAGCTGCAGGAGCTTCCAAAAAAATACAAAGTTACTGCTCTTGTCAGAATGGAAAAGGTCAGATCATCCCAACTGTTGCCATTAAGAAAAAAATTCCTTGACGAAGTTGAAATAGTAAGCATAAAGGACAAAGTAGCAAAGAAAGCATTTTCAAGTCTTAATGTTCCTGGCATCTCAAAATTAATCGAGTCACTTACCGGTCAGTGTGTTCTGATGTTTACAAACATGTCACCATTTAAGCTCAATGTACTACTTGGGAAGAGCAAGGTGATGATGTTTGCCCGCGGAGGAGATGTTGCAAGTATTGATGTAACAGTTCCAGGCAAGAACACCGGTATCGCACCAGGTCCAATGCTTACCGAATTCAAAGAGGCGGGCATACCGACAAAGATTGATCAAGGCACCATTTGGATTACAAAGGACACAACTCCAGTCAAAAAGGGCGGCGTCATCTCAGAAAAGCTAGCAACTCTGCTTCAAAAGCTCGACATAAAGACTGTTGAGGCAGGAATTCTTCTTGACGCAGCGTTAGAAGAGGGAGTCCAATACAAAAAAGAAGAGCTCGTCATAGATCTAGACAAATACAAGCAACTCTTTGCAAAGGCGCACCAAGAGGCAGTTTCACTGTCAATCGAAGCTGCCTATATCACAGCAGACAACATCAAACTCATACTTGCCAAGGCAGCTCAGGGCTCACGTTCTGTTGCAATTGAGGCAGGATATGTTACAGACGAGACAAGAGAGCCCATTTTACAAAAGGCAAACGCACAAGCACAGGCTGTTGCTTCAAAGGCAAAAGGCTACACTCCTGCCTAGTCCAACAGCATTAATTTCTCATCTTGTTTTGAGCTGAATTAGGTTTTTGATAAAGGGTTCTGACGCCTTGTAAGAGCTTCTAACAAATGGGCCAGATACAACATAAACAAACCCCATACTTTCTGCCTCTTTTTTGTATTGATCAAATTTTTGCGGAGCCACATATTCTACAACTGGTAGGTGCTTAATTGTGGGCTGGAGATATTGACCTAATGTCATCATGCCTACCCCCGCTGATCGCAGATCTACTAGCGTTTGAAGGACTTCGTCTCTGCTTTCTCCAAGACCAAGCATTATTGAAGATTTTGTGATGATTTTTGAATCGATGTTTTTTATCGTTTTCAGAACAGAAAGACTTTGTTTGTATGATGCTCTCTTGTCTCTTACTTTGGGTGTTAGTCTTTCTACGGTTTCTATATTATGTGATATGACTTCGGGCCTTGAGTCAACTATTTTTTTTATTGACTCCTCATTTCCGTTGTAATCTGGAATTAGCGGCTCTACAATTATTTTTGAAGACAATCTTTTGATTGCACGTATGGTCTTTGCCATGTGTTCTGCGCCTCCATCCAGCAGATCGTCCCTGCAAACAGCCGTAATTACTACATAGTTTAGTCCCCATTGCTTGATTGTATTTGCCACTCTTTGTGGTTCCTCTGCATCAAGAAATGTGGGTTTACCAGTATTGACGGCACAAAACCTGCAACCCCTTGTGCACGTATCACCCATAATCATTATTGTGGCAGTTCCAGCATCCCAGCATTCCGATATGTTTGGGCATTTTGCCTCCTCACAAACGGTGTGGAGCTGTTGTAACCTCAGTGTTTGTTTGACCTTAAGGTAATTTTCTCCCGATGGGATCTTAATTCTGATCCAATCGGGTTTTGGAATCAACTCCACATTCTAAAAAACTGCCACACATAATAATAAGAGTTGAGGCATTATGAAATTAGTTTGCGGACACCATTTTTTGAAATTCACAAATCGCTGAATGCAAAAATAGTAGACTTTCATGGTTGGGAGATGCCTTTGGAGTACTCTGGGATAATTGATGAACACACCAACGTCAGAAATTCTGTTGGGTTGTTTGATGTATCACACATGGGTCGTTATCAAATCAAAGGCCCAAACTCATTTGAAACCATACAGAATCTGGTTACAAATGATGTATCAAAACTCGCCGACAGCCACGGATTGTATTCTCCCATGTGTAATGACTCAGGTGGCATAGTTGACGATGTGATAGTATTCCGACTAGCGGAAGGGAATTTTCTAATTGTGGTTAACGCCTCAAATAGAGAAAAGGATTTCCAATGGATCTCTGAGCATGTCAAATCAGCTGTTATTGAGAATGTCAGCGATAAGATCTCCCTACTTGCACTTCAGGGACCATACGCACAATCGTCGCTACAAAAACTTGTTGAGTTTGATCTGACACAATTGAAGCCATTTGGGATAGTCGCCACAAACATTTTTGGAATAAAATGCATGGTATCACGAACAGGATATACCGGCGAGGACGGTTTTGAGATATTTTGCGATTCATCCAAACCAGAGATTTGGGGCAAACTGATGCAGGCTGCAGCCGAATTTAATATCAAGCCGATTGGCATTGGCGCAAGGGATACACTGAGGCTAGAAGCAGGCTTGATGCTTTATGGGAACGATATTGATGAAGACACGACCCCTCTTGAGGCGCCGCTGAAGTGGACTGTCAAGTGGGAAAAGGAGTTCATAGGTAAAAAAGCACTTCTTGACAAAAAACCAACCAAAAAGCTTGTGGGCTTTGAGGTCAAAGAAGGAAGAATAGCAAGACACGGAAACCAAGTTATGAAAAATGGTGTCAAATGTGGACTTGTGACCAGTGGTAGTTTTTCTCCAACTTTAAAAAAATCGATCGGCTTTTGTTTTGTGCCAATCGATGTTGAAACCGATCAGTTAATTGAGATTGAGATTGGTGGCAAACCCTATGAAGCTAAAGTTTGTAACACCAGATTCTACAAAAAGCAAATTAAGGCTTTATAGTGATAGGCTGATGACCAAGTATTGCAAGATCTTCGATTTACCAAGGAACACGAATGGGTCAAAATCAGCGACAGTGTGGCAATCAGTGGTATTTCAGATTTTGCCCAAAAACAACTTGGTGACATTGTTTCGGTGGAATTACCAAAAGTTGGAAGTATCTTTAAGCAGATGCAAGTAATGGCAATAGTTGATTCGATAAAAGCATCATCAGACATTTACTGTCCGCTGAGCGGTCAGATAGTTGAGGTCAACGAAGGACTACACGAACACCCGGAGTGGATAAATCAATCTCCTTATGATTTAGGTTGGATGGTAAAGATAAAACCATCAGACAAAAGCGAGTTTGAGAAGCTCATGACAAAAAGGCAGTATGATGAGTTTGCTGGCCAAATAAAGTAAAAGATCAAGTATGGACTACATACCAATAACTCAAAAAGACAGAAACGCGATGCTAAAACAA
>CAZLSK010000128.1:0-3887 GCA_964562075.1 uncultured Candidatus Nitrosotenuis sp. | reverse complement strand
TTGAAAGTATTGGTGTAATTGTAGCTTTGACTATTTCCTTGAATAGTGGGTTTTGTCTTTCCCAATCCGCAACAGTAGGGCTGAACGAGTAGTAAATGCTGTTAAATGTGCTCATGAATGCGGTTCCAGAGGATGTACCAAATACTGTGTTTTCTCTTATCTCTCTGAGTCGCTGTACCTGTGGTGCAAGCTCACTTCCAAACGCTGCAGTTGCAATTAGGCAACCACCATTTTTAGGCGGTTCACCATTTTGGGATGCAGCCTCAATCATTGTAGTAAAGGTAACAGTTTCTGGAGGAATAAGCTGAAACAAAATTCCTTCCACATCGACTGTAATTTTATGTTCGCCATATTCCTTGAACTCTACTGGTATGGTGACAGAACCTTCTGAGGTATGAGTGAGTGGTATAGGACCAAATACCGCAGCTCCGTCCTTTGTAACACTAACCTTGTAATCTATGTGCTCTTGAATGGCATTTGTCTTGGGGTTTATGAAATTAATTTTCAGTTTTGTCAAGTCGTCGATGTTTGGTTCTGCAGGATCGGTTTCTATGTTTACAAGTAAAGTTCCCTTATCAGTTGGTAATTCCTGTGATACAGCAAAAGCTGGCAACATCAAAACTGGTAACAAAAGCAACAGGAATAATGATCTCATAAATTGAATCGGATCAAGAATGTATTAATAACTTTCTCAAAATCTCATTGAAACTAAAACAGAGGTTAACATTATAATGTTGATAAAACAAATTATCATTGCTCTTGACTAAAACTTTCATAATTTTTGGATTGTTGTTTATGGGATTACTTTTTTATTTACACCCCAATTTTACTAATGCCCAAGAAACAGATTCAACACCAAAACCAATACAAGACATAGTTTACACTGCAAAATTTGTTTGCGGCTCAATCTCTGATGATGCTGGACCGCTTAGACCAGGTCACTATGATACCTCAATTAACATCCTAAACAAGAAGAGTTATCGCGTTGGAATTTTGTCAAGTGCCGTAATAAATGACGGGCCATCTTCTATATCTGTCTTCAAAAATCTTGAACCTGAAACAGCTACCGGAATGAGCTGTAAAGTAATCAAAGATATGTTTGGAATAGATACAAAGGAAATAGTGGAAGGATTTGTTATAATCAAAGTACCTTTATCATCACTACGAGGATTTAACAATGAACAAATCATTCCAGAACTCTCCCAAGATGGGATTAACATTCTTGATGTACAGGTGTTCTACACGGCAAACGCCCTAGATACACTTCCGCACGAGATAACACGAGAAAAAATTGCATTTTACATAATTCAGGATGGAACAGGCAAAATCCCAAAAGAGTCATTCAGAAAACTACTTGATATTACCATCCCGACACAATTTAATGAAATTTCAGACACTGAACAAAAAATAAAATCAATTCTAGCAACAAAATACGATCTTGACAAAAAAGAGCTAGAAAAGATCAGACTTCGAATAAAGAGTATCTCAATTGGAGTTGGTGCTCTTCTAGATGATCATGCAGTATCGTTGTATGTTGTTAGACCACAGATCAGTCAATAAAATCATCGGTAAAAATCTACTTAAAAATTAAATATGTTGCAATTTTGTAAAAAATTGGTGAACGTTAAAAAAATCTTTATTCCAATACTTGCAATTTTGCTTTTAGCTCAAATGGTTATGGCCGTCCCCTCTGTGTATGGAGACGGTTTAACACAAGAAAATCTCCCACCTGCAAGCTTTGGAGGCAGGCAGGCAGCACTTTTCATTAAAATCAGCCCACCAATTTTGACTCAAGACACAATAGGCGATACCTTTCTGCAGCTTAGGTTATTTGATGCAGCTACTGGGAAAACGGTACCTCACACGTCATATTTTGTAGAATCTTGGAAAGATGAGAAGCTTTTACTTAGAAATAACTTTCACGCCCATTCTGGAGAATTGACACTAAAAATCGTACCAACAAATGTTGCTGTAAATGACGTCCTAGTATACGGCGATCAGTTGCCAGAACTCCCGAACACTTGGACCGCATTCAACGATAGAATTGAGGTGCATGCACCGGTTCTACTAGAGGCTGGCCTGTATCATTTTAAAATCACCATAACTGGGATTGATTTTGATCGAAATATCTTTGCTGAAAGGGACTACAAATCATTTGATTCTTGGTTAAGCGTAGGTGATATATCAGATCACAAGATTACCTATAATGGAAAAACGTACGATACCTCCATAGTGTCATACTATGACATAATTCAAAACTTTAACTTTGATCAAACAAAAAAATCGATTTCGTTTTCCATGCCATTTGATTGGGACACAAAAAGAATCGAATCCCAACAAATCTTTGTACACGAAGAGGTAAGAGTTCCAAAAAGCTTCAAAGAATTCACCGATACTACTGCCTTTGATGGAAAAGTAAATGGAGTGCCAACGGTGGGAAGGATGCTGATCCTTGATCCCTATTCAATAGAAGGAACATCAATTCTTCACTTTTTGATAAATAAGCAGGATATACTCAATATTGCAAAAACAATTCCGACGGATACAAAAACAATGAATTTCGTAGTAGCACCTGCTTCAGCCGTATCAAAAAATACTTTTGATGTAAAACTGGACTCTGGTGCGACCGCAAAAGTTTCTTTTGATGCAAATCTTGGTGCAGGAGATAACATCCCACTTCACATAACATTCTTTGATCCAAATGGCAGTGTTCTCAAATTCCTAAGATATGGTTACAGTATAGAAGACAACAAAGGAGACACACTTGTCGTCAACATTGGGGACGATCCACAAAAACCAGGCATCTTTTCCACAGAAGGAATAGACGTGCAGGAATTCAAGTTTGCATCAGAAGGAACTTACAAGCTGAGTCTTGCCGTGATTAGCCATGGTTTGGACGAGCTGACAACTTATGACGGATCTGGTAGTACCACCTTCACTATCGGCAAGTCTGGTCAAACAACCTCACAACCACAATATCAAATCCCATCGTGGATCAAAAACAACGCCAAGTGGTGGGCCGATGGTACGATCGGTGACTCTGACTTTGTACAAGGAATCCAGTATCTGATCAAACAAGGAATAATCAAGATACCGCCAACACAGCAAGGAACAGGCACATCAACTGTCATTCCATCGTGGATCAAAAACAACGCCAAGTGGTGGGCCGATGGTACGATCGGTGACTCTGACTTTGTACAAGGAATCCAGTATCTGATCAAACAAGGAATAATCAAAGTCTAAACACACCAAAAATACCTAATTTAACAAATTTTTTCATAAAACCACATTTACATTATTATACAATGTAACACTTGGTTAATCATCAATGCTTCCACTAAAGGATGAAAACCCAAAACCGCGCGGCTTTAAGCCAAAAATGACAATTGCTCTTATCGTAGTAACTGTAATCGTGTTCTTTTTTGAGGTGGCAGTAACCGGACAATTCTTTGAGTTCAGTAATGATAGGGCAGCAGCTCTGTTTTACGACTGGGGAGCTGTTCCAGCATGTGTTATGGGCGAGCGTTCAGTAACCATACAACAGTTCAACGTCTCTTGTCCTGAGATACCTATGTTGGGATTGCTAAGTTCCATCTTTCTGCACGGCGGAATTATGCACCTTGGCGGCAACATGTTGTTTTTATGGATATTTGGAGACAACGTCGAGCTGAAATTTGGTAGATTAAAATTTCTAGGAATCTACCTTGTCTGGGGAATAATTGCAGGCCTTACGCATATAGTTGGTGACATAAACAGTCCAATTCCAGCAGTTGGTGCTTCAGGCGCAATATCAGGTGTACTTGGCGCATATCTTGTGATGTTTCCACGGGCAAGGATTACGACATTTATCATGATGGGATTCTTTTGGCGAATGGCGCACATTCCAG
>CAZLSK010000127.1:0-3906 GCA_964562075.1 uncultured Candidatus Nitrosotenuis sp. | reverse complement strand
CTCTCTGGTTTGATAATTACAAAAATTAAAAACTAGCGGGGAGTAGATTTTCAGGAGTTTTTAGCTCCATTTGAACTACTGATCTGCGGGTTTCACATCAATTATGATTATGAGCCCGCCGGGATGACTTTGTCCTATGAAAGTCTGACTTCCCCACCCCGCTGATTAAAAGTGAAACTACTGGTGATATATACACTCTTATTTTCGCAAATAATTATTAGTATTCCAAAATTCTTTTGATCGTGAATAAAAAAATCAGAATAGCTGGAATCATAGCTGCACTGGCTGTATCTGCAATAATCTTAAGCTCCCCCTCTCAATCACCGCCCCTGCCAGAACCAACAACACAACAAGAAAGTCAATCGATTCGAACACTTGCAACAAATCTAAAAAAGCCATGGGCCATTGCATTTGCACAAGACAAAATCTTTGTAACGGAAAAGGAAGGCAATATTCGTATAATTCAATCCGATTCTTTTATTGAAGAACCATTGGCAACACTTCGAGTTGCCAAGGTCTTTGGAGGGGGATTACTAGGAATTATCACACATCCAGACTTTGCCAACAACCACTTTTTGTATGTGTATTATACGTATTCTGAAGATGACAAGCTTTGGAACAAGGTTCTACGTATTACCGAATCAGACAATAAAATTACCGATGCCATGACAATTATTGACAAAATTCCTGCTTCGCAATTCTATAATGGTGGTGTTGTCAAGTTTGGTCCTGACAACAAACTTTACGTGGCAACAGGGATCTCTTCGGAATTTTCACACGAACCACAAGATATTTCGTCGCTTGGAGGAAAAATTCTCCGACTAAATGACGACGGAACAATTCCTGCTGATAATCCAATTCCAAACTCACCAGTATTTTCTGTAGGACATAGGGACATTCAAGGAATGAGCTGGGACAAAAACGGCAATCTCTATGTAACGGAGATGGGGCCAACAAAAAACGATGAGATAAACCTGATTCGATCAGGACAAAACTATGGATGGCCAGAAGTCGAATGTGGCGGAGACGAAAAATTTGTGGATGCAGTAATGTGCTACGATCCCAGTATAGAGCCTGGAGGTATTGTGTTTTATAGCGGTGACAAGCTAGAATACACGGACAGCTTGATCATGGCTACAATGCGTGGTTCTAACCTTTACAAATTAGATATTGTTGAAGATGAGGTTCTTTCACAAAAAAGCATATTGAGTGGCGTTGGCCGAATCAGAGATGTGAATCAAGGTCCTGACGGTTATCTTTATGTTATCACATCAAACACAGACGGAAAAGGATTTCCTGATAAAACCGACGACAAGCTGATACGAATTTTGAAGTGAATTGAAGGACTCGTCATTTTCAAGGTTTTTTGAAAAAAGCAGAAAGGAAAGGCTCGATATTATAGCCAAATTTACAAATCTTACAAGCGAGGAAAGAAAAATTCTCGAAACTACTAGCGGTATTGGCTTTGAGCAGGCCGACAAAATGGTTGAAAACGCGGTGGGTACATTTTCATTTCCGCTTGGAATTGCTACCAATTTTCTCATAAACAAAAAAGAGTACCTTGTCCCAATGGTAATTGAAGAACCGTCCGTGATTGCAGCAGCATCCAAAGCCGCCAAGATGGCAAGAATTCACGGCGGGTTTACAATGCAAAATGACGAGTCATACAGCATTGGTCAGATCCAGGTTGTAAATGTGGATGTAAAATCAGCGACAAAAAAAATCTTAGATTCAACAAAAGAAATACTAGAACTGGCAAACTCTAAGAGCAAAACGCTTTCGGCGACAGGTAAAGGCGCGAAGGAGGTTTCTTGCAAGGAGATCTTTACCGATGTTGGGCCTATGCTGATAGTTGAGCTCTTAATAGATGTAGGAGACGCAATGGGAGCAAATGTAACAAATACCATGTGCGAGGCTGTTGCACCACTAGTTGGAAAACTGACCGGAGGAAAAACAATCCTACGAATCCTCTCAAACTATTCAACAAGAAGGCTTGTTATGGGAACTGCAACCTTTGACAAAGAGGAGCTTGGTGGAAACCAAATAGTCGATAATATCATATCAGCTTTTCACTTTGCTGACAATGATACGTACAGAGCAGTCACACACAACAAAGGAATAATGAATGGAATAATTGCCGTAGCAAATGCAACGGGACAAGACACACGTGCAATAGAGGCCGCGGCACACGCCTATGCCACAAGGACTGGGAGATACCGCTCTCTGACAGAGTGGAGCAAAGACAAGGACGGTAACTTGGTTGGAAAAATAGAGCTGCCAATGTCTGTAGGCATTGTTGGTGGAATAATCAATGTCCATCCAATGGCAAAAATCTGCATCAAAATACTTGGAGTTCAGTCTGCAAACGAACTGGCCTGCGTCATTGCTGCAACCGGTCTTGCGCAAAACTTGAGCGCAATTCGTGCTCTTGCCTCCGAAGGAATACAAAAGGGTCACATGAGACTGCATGCAAGAAACATTGCCGCAGCCGCAGGCGCACGCTCAGAACAGATTGATTCCCTAGTGGAAAAGATGACTAAGGAAGGAAATATTTCAATTAATAGAGCAAAGGAGATCCTCGGCAAAAAATAGTTATCGAGAATACCTATAGAAATCTTGAACATTATTTTTGGAGAAAATTATGTCTGCACGTTAGTTTTAGTATGGTTTTATTAATTTGATTCAAATATCTTTTTATATATTGTAATACATGTAATACATATGAAAAAAGATCTATTAACAGTCCGTGATGTAGATGATGAAGTGCTTGATCTATTCAAAGCAAAAGCTGCAGAACACAAAATGAAGATGGGTAAGGCACTTACTGAGGCAATGCAAGTTTGGATAAAAACCAAAAAACACCCCAAAAAAGGTGGCAAAATGTTTGTCAAGGCTCGCCCATTTGACTGGGGAAGAAACACTGAAAAGACAAGTACTCAGATTGATGACATTCTGTATGATAATGCTTGATACAAGCTTCATAGTGGCTTATTTTAATACGAGGGATCAAAACCATAGTTCTGCAGTAAAGATTGCTAAAATACTAGCTAACCAAAACCATGAGCTTTACATAACAGATTATCTGTTTGGAGAAATTGTTACAGTAAGCCTTGTACGACTAAAAAACTTGGAAAAGGCAACACAAATAGGAACAACAATCTTAGAGTATTGTAATTTACTACATGTTGACAAAGATATCTTTGAGCATGCATGGAAAATATTCTCAGAACAAAAACTGCGACTAAGCTTTGTAGATTGCACTACAATTGTGGTTATGAAAAACCAAAAGATACAGAAAATTGCCACATTTGATAATGATTTTAACAAGATTAAAGGAATAGAGACTTGCTGAAGTGAATCTCAACAGACAAATAAGCTATTTGCGGGGTTGCCATTTGAAAAATTCTGCAAAGAATATTTTTGTCTTAGTTCTTCTGCTTTACAACTTTCTATCTCCTCCAACGCATCATTAATTGATGTAAGTGTTTTAATACTGTCTTGATTTAGTTGTAGGTTTAGCTTTTTTTAAAACAATCACGATATCATATTATGTCATCTTGAAATTGATGTGTCCGCTTATCAATAAATTCAAGCGAAATAAAGCCCCTACCTTGTTTCCGATAGTGAGTTATGGATGCGAGTGGGAAAACCCGAACCGTTTACGGTCTGGATGAAAGCGAGCCAACCTCAAATCAACTGTGAACACAGCGCAAGTGTTTTTAGGCTCCCACATCAAACACCATGATGTGCCAGCAAGGACATACAAGTTCAGACTGTACCCAAATTCAGAGCAAACAGAAAAACTCCATCACACCCTTGGAGCATGCAGGTGGGTCTACAATAAAATGGTCGAAAAAATACGCAGAGAAGGATCCCAGTCAAGA
The DNA here is from genome assembly GCA_964562075.1 of uncultured Candidatus Nitrosotenuis sp. Lineage (GTDB taxonomy): Archaea > Thermoproteota > Nitrososphaeria > Nitrososphaerales > Nitrosopumilaceae > Nitrosotenuis. Next base: position 22 of record CAZLSK010000127.1, on the reverse strand, counting down.
AACGACCTGAACTATTTTCTTG
>CAZLSK010000126.1:0-3929 GCA_964562075.1 uncultured Candidatus Nitrosotenuis sp. | reverse complement strand
TGAATTCAAAGGGAGCTTTTCTCATGGGCTGGCATTTGTGCCAATTTTTGATCAGATATGGGACTAAACTACTATCAAATTAAAAAAAATGTTCGCAAGGCACGAAAGCTGGTAATCCGTGCAACCTCGACTGCGGGCTCGGGTCATCCCGGAGGTTCATTTTCTATGGCAGAGATAATGGGATGTATATTTTTCAAATATCTGCGATATGATCCAAAAAATCCAAACTGGGAAGACCGCGACAAGCTCGTCCTCTCAAAGGGTCATGCCTCGCCAGGACTGTTCTCAAACATGGCAGTTGCAGGATATTTTGATGAATCCGAGCTTGACACACTCCGAGCCTTTGGCAGCAAGCTGCAGGGTCATCCGGATCTAAAGTGCCCAGGTGTCGAGTTTTGTGGGGGCTCGCTTGGAATAGGGCTTTCGTTTTCAATTGGGTCTGCCCTTGCAGCAAGACTTGACAACAAGCAGACTAGAATCTTTACTGTATTAGGCGATGGTGAAACAGACGAGGGGCAGGTCTGGGAGGCTGCAATGACTGCAGCAAAATACAAAGTTGACAATATCACAGCAATTCTGGATAGGAATTTTATCCAGCAGGACTCGTACACCGAAAAGGTAATGCCCCTTGATGATCTGCTTGTGGGCGATGACCTCTCTGAGATGTGGCGCGATGCAAGCCGCTGGAAGGTCGGAGACAAGTGGCGCTCCTTTGGGTGGAATGTAATTGATATCGACGGACACAGAATAGAGCAGGTCGATTCTGCAATCAAAAAGGCGATTGCGACAAAGGGAGCCCCGACAATAATCATTGCAAGGACTATCAAAGGAAAGGGAGTCGAGCACATGGAGGACAACCCCAAGTGGCACGGCCAGGCCCCAAAAAAAGAGTTTGTACCAATCATTGATTTGGAGATAGACTCTCAATCCATGATTGCGCCATCAATTATTGCAGGCGACATGACCAACCTTGCAAACGAGGTAAAGCGGTGTGTGAATGGTCGAGCTGACTATATTCATCTAGATGTGATGGATGGCCAATTTGTTCCAAACAAGACCTTTGATCACACCAAGATCAAAGAGCTCAGACCACTGACAGTCATTCCATTTGATGCGCATCTTATGATTAACGAGCCGGTAAAGCACGTCCGCGATTATGTAGAAGCGGGCTCTGACATTGTAACGGTTCATGCCGAGGTATGCGATGCATCAAGCTTTGGCGAGATTCATGACTATCTAAAGGCAAACCAAGTCGGAGTGGGCCTTGCAATAAATCCTGATACAGAGCTTCCGGAATGGTCGATGCAGTTTATTCCAAAGCTTGATCAAATTATTGTGATGTCGGTGGTTCCTGGAAAATCAGGACAAAAATACATAGAATCAACTCATGAAAAAACACAGAGACTAGGAAAGATTCTATCGGAGCACAAGTTCGATGGTTACATCGAAGCAGACGGTGGCGTCACACTCGATAATGCCGGTGCCTGTTTTGCAGACGGCGCACGCGCATTTGTCGGTGGAAGTGCTATAATCGGCCAGCAAGATGTGCGCAACACCATCCGTGAATTCAGAAATAAAATTGCATATGCAAGGCGCAAGATGCTAATCCAAAAAGCATATGAGCTTGGCGGAAAGGAGTTGGTAACAAAATGGATTGAGCTGCACCAAATCGGTGAGAAAAAGAATCAGCTTAATCTGATTGCAAAGGAGCTTGGGTACCAATGAGCCAGATTGGACAGCTTACAGACATGCGAACCACATACGGCAAGACGCTCCTTGAGATAGGAGCTGAAAATCCAAATGTTGTGGTATTAGGTGCAGACACATCGGATTCTCTGAAGACTGCAGATTTTGGAAAAAAATTCCCAAACCGGTTCTTTAATGTTGGAATTGCCGAAGCAAACCTAGTCTCAGTAGCTGCGGGACTTGCCATATCTGGCAAGGTTGCGTTTGCAAGCACGTATGCAATCTTTGTTCCTGGTCGATGCGTTGATCAAATAAGAAACGCAATTGCATATCCTTCGCCTGGCGACAAAAAAGGACTCAATGTAAAACTTGTTGTGTCGCATGGAGGAATATCTGTAGGAGCTGATGGCGGCTCACACCAACAAATAGAAGACATTGCTATAATGAGGGCAATCCCACACATGTCCGTACTGATTCCAGCCGATACTGTATCTGTTGGCAAGCTCACTTGGATAATTTCGCAAAGGTACGGACCATTTTACATGAGAATGGCGCGTTCTACAACACCTGTCGTGCATTCCGAATCTCAGGAATTTGAAATAGGAAAAGGAATCGTAATGCGTGACGGTGCTGACTGTACCATAGCTGCATGTGGTATAACAGTAAAGATGGCACTTGATGCGGCTGATTCTCTGAAAGCAGAAGGAATCTCTTGTCGAGTCATTGACAGTTTTTCAATCAAACCAATCGATGCTACACTGCTTGAAAAATCAGCTCGCGAGACAGGCTGTATTGTAACATGCGAGGAGCACAATGTCATGGCAGGCTTTGGCTCAGCAGTTTCTGAAATTGTATCAGAATCGTATCCTGTGCCCATGAGGCGAGTAGGCGTGCAAGACAGGTTCGGCGAGTCTGCGCGGGACAATGAAATTCCACTATTACTAGAAAAGCATGGCATCACATCCATTAATATACAAAAAGCAGTTAAGGAAGTAATAGGAAGGAAGAGACAATGAAGATCTTTTTGGATACGGCAAATCTTGACTCTATCAAATTGTACAACGACATGGGTCTGCTCGATGGTATCACTACGAATCCCTCGCTTTTGGCAAAGGAGGGAGGGGATCCGCAAAAGACAATGGAGGAGATTGTAAGAATTGTCAAAGGCGATGTCTCACTTGAAGTTGTCAGCACTGAATACTCTGGAATGATCGAAGAAGCTCATCGACTTCGAAAGTATGGAAACAATGTAGTGATAAAATGTCCAATGACTGCTGATGGTCTGAAGGCCTGCAAGACCCTGAGTTCCGAAGGCATACCAGTAAATGTGACTTTGGTCTTTTCACCAAACCAGGCGGTCTTGGCTGCTAAATCTGGTGCAAAATATGTCAGTCCATTCATTGGCAGGCTGGATGATATAGGGGAGGACGGAATGGCCCTAATTGCTCAGCTAAAGCAGATCTTTTCAAACTATGATTTTAAGACGCAGATTCTAGTTGCCTCTGTTCGACACCCAATGCATGTAGTAGAGGCTGCCAAGATTGGCGCAGACGTTGTTACGCTTCCACCAGACGTTTTGGGCAAGATGTTAAAACATCCATTGACTGATATCGGTCTGAAGAACTTTTTGGCAGACTGGGAAAAGCTAAAGCAGGAAAATCCAAAGGTTCGTATCTAAATTTGGAAAACAAAGAGATCTGTAGCGAGTGCAACCGACGCCTTGATGAGCATACTGCCAATGAACTATTCTCATGTAAGCTAAGCTGGGCAAAACGCCAACAATCAATCAGTGATGAAGAGGCAGCAGAATCCTTTAACAAGATCAAGAGCGGCGAGTATGCAAGAATGAAACAAGACAAAAATTCAAAAGATTAAAGGATCATCTTTTTGGACACTGTTCAATCTCAGGTCGGAACTCAAATGACCGTTCAATTAGGTCGGTGTGCGGTTTTGAGCGAGTGTTCAGTTAGGGGGGCAGTTTGTTGATCAGCCATTTGTCATATGGTATGGATGCAGTAGCAAGCCAGGTCTTGCTGAACGGGTTGTAATCTGTCCTGCACTTTCGGCATCGTATTCTGCCCTTTGCCATGGTGTAGTATCTTTTTGATTTGCATGACGGACATGTTGTGGCTCTGTACAGACGGTTTTTGCAATCAAGGAGAAAATTCAGTGAACTATGCAGCAGAACTCCAAATATCGATACATTTGCATTTGATAGTGAAGTAAATTCTGGTAATTTTAGT
>CAZLSK010000125.1:0-3954 GCA_964562075.1 uncultured Candidatus Nitrosotenuis sp. | reverse complement strand
AATTCCAGTTAGATGTTTTACTTGTGGAAACCTGATTGCCGACAAGTATGAAGAGTATCAGAACAGGGTAAAGGCTGGAGAGGAACCAGCCAAAGTTTTGGATTCGCTTGGTTTGAAGCGATATTGTTGTAGACGAATGATGCTCACCTCTGTTGAGACGATTCAGCAAATCATTCCGTTTTACGAGGCAATTCAAAGGCGATATTTAGAAATCCAATCTGAGTTAGAGTAGATTGCCCAAGATCTCATCGGTTAGAGGCAGACTAGTTTACAATAGCCGTGGAAGCAAAACAATAGAAATCGATGTAATCTCTGATGGAAAACACCTTGGAAGGGCATGTGCGCCTTCTGGGGCAAGTGTAGGAAGATATGAAGCACAGAGTTTTGCCTACAACAAACCTGAAAAAAGCCTCCAATTATTGAATAAAAACCTAAAACAATTTGTTGGTTTGAATTCCGACGATCTAAAGTCTGTCCAGAGAGTACTTCGAAAAATCGACAACACCCCCAATTATTCAAAAATAGGAGGGTCTGTGGCATATGCCTTAACCATTGCTGCTATTGATTCTGCTGCCAAAGCCCTTGGCATACCCATGTTTAAGCTGATTTCACAAACAAAGAAGTGGAGGTTTCCCTTTCCCTTGGGAAATATTTTGGGTGGAGGAGCGCATGCCGGCCCTGGCACTCCAGACATTCAGGAGATTCTCATTTGTGCAATCGGTGCAAAATCAGTCCGAGAGGCAATTGAGACAAATTTTGCAGTTCACAAGGAGCTTGGCGAGATTCTGCAAGCTGAGGATCCTCGTTTTACAAAAGGACGAGGCGATGAGGGAGGATGGGCACCACAACTAGACAATGAACAGGCGTTAGAGATTTCCGCAAGAGCTTGTGAAAACTTGGGCTACACACTTGGAAAGGAGGTAGCATTAGGGGTCGACTTTGCTTCTTCTACTCAATGGGATGAAAAAAAGAAAAAATATGTCTATGATAGAGCCGGTTTTGAAAATACGCCAGACGAACAGATTGATTTTGTAGCCGGCATCATAGAAAAATACAAGCTGGTTTATGCCGAAGACGCCGTTCACGAAGAAGCGTTTGACCAGATGGCAAGACTAGTTAAAAAATTCCCAAAAACACTCATCACTGCAGATGACCTCACGGTAACCAATGCCAAGATTCTCAAAAAGGCAATCTCAAAAAGGTCATGCAATGCGGCAATCCTGAAGGTAAACCAAGCAGGAAGTCTTTATGATGCACTTGAATTTGCACAGGTTGCTACAAAAAACCGAATAAGATTAATCACTTCACATAGATCAGGCGAGTCAACCGATTACCAGATCTCCCATATTGGCATCGCAACCGGCTCAAAAATGCTAAAGGTGGGAGTCATGGGAGGCGAGAGGATAGCAAAGCTGAATGAGCTGGTTCGTCTATCAGAGCATCGTTTAATACCGGGTATGGCAGAGTTTTAAAATCCAAAAATGAGTCAGCAAGCAGAAACTCAAGACATTAAAAAGAAGATCCTATCCACAGGAATTAGGGTTGGAACTACGGTAAAGACCACCTTTATGCAGCCTTTTATCACAAAGGCAAGCCCAGAAGGCCTTTACATGATAGATCTTGACAAGACCCTCTCAAGAATAAACACCGCTGCCAAGTTCATTAACAAAATAGATTTTGACAAAATTCTGGTCTGCTCAGGGAGAGAGTATGCTTTTACTCCAATTGAAAAGTTTTGTGAGATAACCGGCGCAAAAAAGATGCTTGGGCGGTTCATGCCTGGAACACTTACAAATCCATCGCTTTCGTACTACACAGAGCCAAAGCTGGTCATAATCTCCGACCCACAGATCGACTCTCAGGCAATAATTGAGGCAACAAATGCTGGAATACCAGTCATTGGTGTTTCAAACACAGACAATGTTACCTCAAAAATTGATCTTGTCATACCAGCAAACAACAGAGGAAGAAAGTCGCTTGCAACCGTCTTTTGGTTGCTTGCAAGGGAGATCCTCATCCAGAAGGGTGAGCTCAAAGAGACAGACTCAATGAAATACGAAATTGATGATTTTGAGACAAAGATAACCGAAGAGGAACTAGAATAATGCGAATTAGAACACCAGCTGTTGCTGGCATGTTCTATCCAAAAGAAAAAAACGAACTTGTAGAATCAATCCAAGATTCCATATCGCATGATTATGGTGTTGCTAAATCAAAAACAGAGACTGCCAAAATTTACGGAGCAATATGCCCACATGCAGGCTATGTCTATTCAGGTCCTGTGGCAACCCATTCTTTTCAAAACATTGCAAACCAAGACTTTGAGCTTGCCATCATAGTCGGGCCAAATCATTGGGGGATCGGTTGCGGTATTGCTACGATGAAGGACACCATATGGCAAACACCCCTAGGAGATGTCGAAGTCGACTCGGAATCTGCAGAACAAATCAATAAATTTTCAAAACTAATCGAGATCGATTTTTTTTCACACACAAGAGAGCACAGCATCGAGGTGCAAGTCCCAATGTTACAGGAATTCTACAAAAAGCCATTCAAAATATTGCCAATACTTTTGAATTACCAAGATTATGAATATGTGCTAGAAGTAGGTGCCGCAATTGCGAAGCTTGCAAAAAAGAAAAAATCAATCATAGTTGGCTCTTCTGATTTTACACATTATGAACAAAACGAGTTTGCCCACAGCCAAGATAAGGCACTAATTGAGCCAATTTTACACTTGGATGTGGAAAAGTTCTACAAGGTACTAAATGAAAGGAGGGTGACTGCGTGCGGATACGGAGCAATTGCGTCTACAATGGTGGCGTGCAAAGAACTTGGTGCAACACAAGGCAAGCTACTCAAGTATGCTACAAGTGGAGATATTGCAGGCGATAAAAGCTCCGTGGTAGGCTACGCGTCAATAGTTTTTGTTTGAAATCTGTAGCGTCTGCGCCAGCAAAGGTCATTCTTTTTGGTGAACACTTTATTGTTTATGGAGGAAAGGCCATTTTGTGTTCAATCAACAAGCGAATAGCGGTAGAGAGTCAGCTTACAAATTCAGACAAAATTGAGATTAGCTCAAAGCTTGGAAATGTGTCGATCTCAAAAAGTGAATTAATACAAAACGTCAGCCCTGTCTTTAGACCTGTGGTGTACATCGCACAAAAAACCCTCAGGCAATTTGGTGGTAGTGGATTAAAGATATTGATCAGTTCAGAGATTCCCGCAGGGATTGGTCTTGGCTCTTCATCTGCATGCTGCGTAGCTGCGGCAAGCTCAATTTCTGGTCTTTTTACAAATTATTCAAAAGAAGAGATTTTGCAGCTCGCTTTAGAGGCAGAAAAAACAGTTTTTGAAAATGCATCTGGTGCTGATTCTACTGTCTGCACGTATGGTGGGGTCATAGAATACAGTAGGGATGGAAGCACAAAAAAATTTGATTTTGTTCCAGCCTTTCAGCTGGTGATTGCAGACTCTAAGATGGTTCATTCTACAACTCAGGTAGTATCAAAAGTAAGAAAGTTCAAAGAAAACAATTCTGATGTTTTTTCGACGCTTTGTAACAAAGAGTCAGAGCTCATCGAAGAATCTCTCAGAGCATTAAAGGAAAACAACCTAGGTCTAGTCGGGGAAAAAATGATTCAAAACCAAGCACAACTTCAAAGAATTGGTGTTTCAAACGATCGTATAGATTCGATGCTTGAAGCAGTCAAGAACATTGCGTATGGAGCCAAGCTAACTGGCGCCGGAGACGGCGGCTGTATTATCGCCCTAGTTGATGCTGCAAACTTGAATCAGACCGTTAGTGCCCTGCGTTCAAAGAGTTACGAGTGTTTTGCTGCACAAATCGATACAACAGGCGTAGAACAATCACTAAAAGATGGCACGTAAGAGCATTCAATACTTTTTATCTGTCGATTTTTGAGTCCAAATATGATTCTCATCAAGCTGGGA
>CAZLSK010000124.1:0-4037 GCA_964562075.1 uncultured Candidatus Nitrosotenuis sp. | reverse complement strand
AGCAGATTTTTTAAATAATCACAAAGTCATAATGAGATTGTTGGTACTGGTGGACAAAAAAATACTTGGAGGCGGCCTTGCCATGGTTGCGGTAGGCTTGACTTTTTTAATTTACCTTAATTCCATTGTTCCCCTCGGCACACCGGAGATGACAGAGGACCAAGCACTTGAGCTTGAGCTAAAGCAGCGCGAAAACAGGGATTATTCCAATCTGGCCGCTATGCTTGCAGGGATAGGATTTTTGCTTGTACTGATAAGTTTTGGTGCTAGAAGGCGCAAGGGCGGTGCAAAGATGATTGAAAAAAAGCCTCCAGCATGAGAAGGCATTTATCATTTTTTTGACATCATAAACTCATGATTCATGCAGAGATCAGCGTCTATCCGATTGGAACCGACTCGACAAGTGTCAGCTTTTATGTCGCAAAGGCAGTCGATGCAATAAAGGATCTCAAAATAAAATACCAAGTGACATCAATGGGCACCATTTTGGAATCTGACAGTCCCGAAAAAATCTTTGAGGCATCGCGTGTGCTTATCGAGACGGTTCACAGACTTGGGGTAAAGCGAGTAGAGGCTATTCTTAAAATCGACTCAAGAAAGGACAAAGACCAGACCATGGAAGAAAAGCTTCGTTCTTTACAAAAATACGGCTAGAAGGTCCTAATCGTTCTAAAGTATGTGTCACGCTGAACTGGTTGTCGACCGATTTCTTTGACCATTTCTGCCAGCTCTAAAATAGACGAGTTTGTTGGCTTGCCGGCTGCCCGGTAAATCTCTTCAGAAAACGCCGTTCCCACCAAGTCGCTTCCGCCATTTGAGAGTGCTACCTGCGCAAGTTTTTTTCCGTACGCCACCCAATACACAGAGATGTTATCAAGGACGCCTGCCAGCAAAAGTCTGGATGCAGCAATCACCTTCAGATCATAAATTGAGGAGCATTCATGCGTTACGAGATGTTTTTGTTCAAGCTCTGTGTTATCGAGGCTGAATTTGAGTGGGATAAAAGTGATAAACCCTCCTGTCTTTTTTTGCAGCTCGCGAATTTTTATTAGGTGATCAATTATGTGCTCTGGCTTTTCGATGTGGCCATAAAGCATCGTTGCATTGCTTTTGATGTCGAGTTTGTGTGCTTGCTCTATTGTATCAAGCCACTCTTTGCCTGAGCACTTACCCCTAACTATCTGGTTTCGTATTTCCGGATGGAAAAGTTCTGCTCCGCCTCCAGGCATTGTATCAAGTCCTGCCTCCTTTAGTCTCATCAGAATCTCTTTTACCGAATTTTTTGTAAGCTTGGAAAGATAGAAGATTTCTGCTGCAGTAAAGGCCTTTATCGTTAGCTCGGGGTGATTCTTTTTGATAATCCTCATCATGTTTTCGTAATAGTCCAGCGGAAGATCTGGATGAAATCCACCAACAATGTGGACTTCGGTTGCACCCATGTTTTTTGCCATGGCCACCCGTTGTTCGATTTGTTCTGCTGTCAGTGTGTATGCGTCATCTTCGTTTCCTTTTCGATAAAAGGCGCACATCTGGCAGCTTGCAGCGCAGATGTTTGTATAGTTCATGTAGTATGATGCTGCAAACGTAACCTTGTCTCCAATGATCTTTTTTCTTGTCAAGTCAGCAGCGGCTCCGATCATGAAGAGGTTGTCATTGTTTAGCAACTCTAGTCCATCGTTGTAGGAGAGCTCTTCACCACTGAGTGCCTTTTCTATTGGCTTTGATTCATTGATTAATTCACGAAGCAACAGCTCGCCTTGTTTTAGATGTAATATAAAATAAGCTGACGGAAAATTGCTTTTTTGATCTTGTCATTTCTTTAGGAATGAATTCTATAATTATTCGCTAGATGTGGTCTTTGTTTTATTAGAAGTTGATTTAGTGGTTTTTGTTGATTTTTCCTTAATTTTTTCTAGCTGTTTTTGATAATTTTTGGCTTCTTCAAGCTTTTCCTTTGCATCAAGCATCTGTCGTTGTTCTTTGATTTTTTGTAATGCTTCTTTTCGTTTTTCTTCCATCTGTTTTTGTTGCTCTTTTTGTTCAGTAAGGGCTTTTTGTTTTCCCTGTTTTGCCAACATTTCAAGCTCCTTTGCTCGTTTATCTAACTCTTGTTTTGTGTTGGATTGTTTTTTCTCCTCGATTTCCTGTTGCCTTTTTTGTTTCATTGCTTCAAGCTCAGCTTTTATTTTTTCTTTTACATCACTAATTTCTGCCAGCTTTTGTTGGCGTTCCTCAAGGAGTTCTTGTCTTTTTGCTTCTTTTTCTTCAGCAAGCTTTTTTCTTTCTTCTTCTAGTTCTTGCTGTTGTTTCTTTTTCTTTTCTATGGCTTCCTTTTTTTGCTCCTCAATTTGCTTTTCCATCTGTTTTTTCTTTTCAGCAACCTGCTTTGCTTTTTCTTCTTGCAACTTTTCATACTCTCTGATTTTTTCGGACGAGGTTTGCGCAAAGGATTGTGATACTGGCACTGCAAGCACAGAAGCCAAAAGGATTACAGCTGCCACAATCCCTAGTTGGTTCATAAGGTGGGATTTGCGGACTGGTTATAAATTAATAACGAATCAAGTCCTTCACAATTATAGCTGGTTTGTTATGTACGACATTCAATAGAGAAGATTACAGATACTCAAAGATTAAGTGAGGCGACGCCACAACTAGAATATGGTTCTGCCACTTGTTGACGAGCACAAGCCAAAGTGTTATCTTTGTAACAATTACTTTGAATCCATAGAAAAGCTGCGAGTGCACCAAGAAAACGACCATAAAGAGTTTGTCAGCTACCACAAAAACCAACAGCGCGAGCCGGCTCCCGGTGACGTAACAATATTTTAAAACTAATTTTTGAATTTGGTGTCTTTTGTTTGTTCGTCTAAAAGTTTTTGCGCAATTTCCTTACTTATTTGGGCAATGTCATAGTCCTTGTCTATTGCCAGTGCCTTTTTGAAGTGTTTTAGTGCCTCCCTTATCATACCTTGTTCTCCAAGAGAGAGACCTTTGTAAGCAAAAGCCATGGCACATTTTTTGTCAATTAGAATTGCCTGATCATAACACTCGATTGCGTTTTGGAATTTTCCAAGGCTGTGAAGCACTGAGCCTTTGTTTAAAAGCGCAGTTACGTTTTGTGGTGCAAGATCAAGGGCCTTCTGGTAGCATGCAAGTGCTTGCTTGAGTCTTCCCAAGTTTTGCAGCGCCACTCCCTTGTCAATTAGTACGTCGAGGTTTTCTGGCTCGGCTCTTAATGCTGCATTGTAAAGCGTGATTGCCTGCTTGAATTTACCATCCTCACACAGTATGGATGCCTCGTTTAAAATTTTGTCAATGTCAACCAATTTTATATTTACAAAAATCTATACGCGTAAATGTAATTAGTCTTTTCCTAATCGAGTTTACGATGCAAACTTGTCTGCTGGGTCTATTTGTAGCGCCTTGTTAAAGCACTCAAGTGCCTCATCATATCTACCAAGGCTTCGCAATGCCACTCCTTTTTGGTTCCAGATTTCTGAATTGTTTTGCTCAAGCAATAGCGCCTGCTCAAAATACGACAGGGCTTCTTCAAATTTCCCCTCAACAAGAAAAACCTTGCCATTTTTTAGCAGGTCTTGTGCAGACATGATATTATTATGCGATTTGGGCTTTTGTGATTTTCTACGTTTGCAGTCTGTTCACATAGAACAAACTAGGGTTAAAACCACATTGCACAGAACAAAATGCTGGCTTGAACATACTGATAGCTGAGGACAATCAGTTTACGGCAACCCAGTACGACAGAATTTTGCGAAGGTATGGCCACAGAGTCACAATAACGAGGGACGGCGAGGAATGCCTACAAAAATACCAAGAAAACATCAAAAAAACCGAGTTCGACTCCATAGACAAGAACCACTTTGATGTCGTGGTTTTAGACCAATCAATGCCAAAAAAGAGCGGCTCCGAAGTAGCACAACAGATCCTAAGCGCAAAGCCAAACCAGAAGATTGTGTTTGCATCAGCTTATGCACTTACTGGAAGCGACAGCACAAAAGGTCTAGAAGACAGAGTCG
>CAZLSK010000123.1:0-4123 GCA_964562075.1 uncultured Candidatus Nitrosotenuis sp. | reverse complement strand
GCCGGTTTGTCACTATATGATGGGTGGAATACACACAAACATCGATGGTGCAACAGAGCTCAAAGGAGTCTGGGCTGCAGGCGAAGCAGCATGCAACAGCGTTCATGGGGCCAATAGACTTGGGGCAAACTCCACTTCAGAGTGTATTGTATGGGGCAAGATAACCGGTGAGCTTGCAGCAAAATATGCGCTAAATGCCAAAGCGCCTTCTCAGTTTCCACACCATCTGGTGACCTTGGAGGAAAAAAGGATCTACGATGGAATCTTCAGAGGAAGTGGTGACTACAACCCGTACGAGGTCAGACAGGAGCTCACCGAGGTGATGAATGACAAGGCATACGTGTTTAGAACAGAAGAAGACCTAGTTGAGGGACTAAAGAAGTTACGCGAACTAAGGGCACGAACTTGGAAACACGTGGACGACAAGGCAAAGGAGTACAACACAAACTTTAGTAATGTTATGGAGCTTGATTCGATGTTCAGGGTTGCAGAGGTTGTGCTTGTCGGCGCAATTAACAGAAAAGAGTCACGTGGGGCACACGCAAGACTTGATTATCCACACAGAGATGATGCAAACTTTTTACACCACACACTTGCTTACTATGATCCAAAGGAACCAATAATGAAAAAGCATCCAGTCACCATTACTAGGTACAAGCCAGTGGAGAGAAAATACTAGATGAAGCGAGAAAACAAAGAAGGAATCAAGGGAATGGCCAACCCAGGCCGATATGGAATAGAACGTGTTGCATATTGGCTTATGAGAATAACCGGACTTGGATTGCTTGCATATCTGATTGGACACATTTACGAGACAAGCTCCATTCTAAACGGAAGAGAAGCCTGGAATGCAATGCTGGAGCTTACGCAGACAACCGAAGGACACATCATTTTGACATTGGTAATTGGAATGTGTGTTTTTCACACAGCAAACGGCATTCGGGTAATGCTAGGACATGGTGGAGTTGGTGTCGGCAAACCCGCAAGGCCGGACTATCCATACCTTCCCGCATCTCAAAACAACATGCACAAGCTTTGCATTTACGCTTCAATTGGACTTGCTGCACTGGCAATGATGTACGGCCTCAGCGTTCTGTTTGGTGAATAAGTTTGCGTGAAAGCATAGTAATGAAAATCCACTATGGAACCGCCCTTGGAGCCGTGGTGCTAGTTGCAGTCCACATCTTGTTTAGACTCACAATGGATTATGGTGACTCCTTGCAGTATGAGAATGTGATTGCAAACTATCAGTTCATTCCATACGCAATAATGCTAGAGCTGATTCTAATTTTATTGTCGGTGCATGGATTCAATGGATTGCGAGTCATTTTGCTTGAGCTGAGGCAGGGCCGTTCTTATGAGAGAGCAGTCACATACGGGTGTATTGCTGCGATGGCAATACTCATTGCATACGGTTCAAGGACTATATTGATGACAAGCATGGGGATGACATGATGAGCCAGTCGCCACAAAAAATAGCAGAGGAAAAATCATCAACAGAGATCTCATCAGCAAAGACGATAATACTACGAATTGCCAAGTTCAACCCTGAACACGACACGGACCAACAGTTTGTTGATTTCAAGGTCCCATACGAGAGATGGACCACAGTCCTTGACGCAATCTTGGATGTAAAAAAACATCTAGACCATTCGGTAGCCGTGAGATATTCATGCAGGCAGGCGTCATGCGGCTCTTGTGGCATGAAAATAAACGGCAGGCCAAGACTTGCCTGCTTTACAAAGATCTCGGAGCTGAACTCCGACGTTATTACCGTGGAACCAATGAGTAATTATTCGATTATTCGTGACCTCGTAGTTGATCTGAAAAGAATGTTTGCAAACCACAAAAAGATCATGCCGTTTGTTATAGCAGATGAGACCAGCGCTAACGCAAAAGAAACTCCACAAACGCCAGAACAGCTGGAAGAATACATCCAGTTTGCAAACTGTATCAAGTGTGGCCTCTGCAATTCTGCGTGTCCTACCATGGCAACCGACTCGTCATTTTTGGGTCCGCAAGCACTAGCGCAGGCCTATCGTTATGTAGCAGACAACAGGGACAAAGGAAAGGACAAGAGATTAAAGATAATTGACGAATCGCACGGAATCTGGAGATGCCATTTTGCTGGCTCGTGCAGCCAAGTCTGTCCAAAGGGTGTTGACCCAGCGATGGGAATTCAGTTCCTTAGGGGATACTTGCTGGGATTTAGAAAATAGATCAAGCCGTTTTCTTTTTTGGATTTGGGCTGTTGTTTACCTGATTGTTGATGGCTTCAGCCATAAAGTGGTTTGAGACATTAACCTTGACGTCGTCAATGCCGTCAAGCTTCAAAAGGTTGTCGTGAATGTCTTGGCAAATTTTAAAACCAAAGACAGCTGGACAGAACGGACTAGTCAGGTGCAAATCCACCTTTACTGCAGATCCGTTGATATCAATATTGTCGACAAGCTCCAGATCAGTAATTGAGGTATTTATTTCAGGATCTACGATTCCTGACAGCTCATCAAAGATTTTTCTTCTCAATTCCTGCAAATCCTGAGTCATAAACGGCAAAGCGTCTATGCTATATATAACCATTATAAATCCTAGTTTGATGTATCGGTCACGTCTTAACAAAAATTTGGACAAGCACACGTTAGAGTATGTCTCATCAATTTCTGACGATTCTGAGATTGCGCAATATGATATCATTGGAAGTCAGGCACATGCAATAATGCTATACGAGAACAAAACTCTAAACAAAGCTGAAATTAAAAAAATTCTTTTGGCACTTGAAAAACTAAAAAAAGAAAGTTTCAGTTCCAAATCTTCTGCAGAAGACATTCATGAGCTCATTGAGGCAATTGTAATAAAAAAAATCGGCATCGAGGCAGGAGGAAAGATGCATACTGCTCAATCCCGAAACGACCAAGTCTCAGTTGATCTGCGAATGAAGATTCGTGACGACATCAATGTGATCTGCGGCTGTATCTTGGATACAATAGAAACGCTGATTGCACAGGCTGAAAAACACAAAGCGACTCCGATGCCACTTTATACGCACCTGCAACAGGCACAAATTGGCACATTTTCACATTATTTGCTCTCTTATGCCGATGTCTTGTTCAGGGATATGGAGAGGCTTTCTGCGACCTATGAAAGGGTAAACCGATCACCACTGGGTGCAGGACCTGTAGGTGGAACAAGCCTTCCAATTAATCGAAACAGTACGGCAAAAATGCTTGGCTTTTACGGATTGGTAGAAAACTCGATCGATGCAACAAGTAGTCGTGACGTTGTTGCTGAATACGCAAGCAATGTTGCCATACTCATGACAAACCTTAGCCGAATTGCAGAAGATTTGGTAATCTGGTCAACATCGGAATTTTCATTTGTGGAGCTTTCAGACCAGTTCTCCTCTCCATCGAGTGTCATGCCGCAAAAAAAGAACCCAGACATTTTAGAGCTGACCCGTGGCAAAAGCGCACGAACAATTGGCAACCTTGTAGCAATTTTATCAAACCTAAAGGGACTTGCATCTGGATATGGCCGAGACCTTCAGGAGATAAAACCATCCGTGTTTTCCAGCTCCAAAATTGTCATATCTGCACTAATTGTTCTAAACTCCATGTTTGCAACACTCAAGATAAACAAGCAAAAAATGAAACAGGTTGCTGACTCTGGTTATATCTTGGCACTCGATGTTGCAGAACTTCTAGTAAAGCAGGGAATTTCGTTTAGGACTGCACACAAAATTGTAGGAAAGCTGGTACAGACTGCCTACGAATCAAAAAAGCCACTCTCAAAGCTCACGCTCTCAGAAATCAGCAGGGCAACAAAGGAAAAAGAGCCTCCGCCACAAAAAATCCTCAAACTGATATCGTCAGTTAATGTCAACTCTTCTCTTACACAGCGAAAATCGGTTGGATCTGCAGGATTTTCTGAACAAAAACGAATGATTGCAACACGTAAGGCAAAAGTCCGACAATACGGTGCTATAATTAGGAGGCGCGTCAGCGAAGTATCGTTTACAACACGAAAACTATCTCAAAAAATACGAACGCTTACGAAATAGTCTCAATAAAGGCGGGTTCGCGGGGATTCGGACCCCGGACAGCCGGATTAAAAGTCCGGTACTCTA
>CAZLSK010000122.1:2582-4149 GCA_964562075.1 uncultured Candidatus Nitrosotenuis sp. | reverse complement strand
GCGGAACGCGTACCTCGATTCCAAGCATTGGTTCTAGTAAAATCGGTTGTGCCTTTAGCATCGCTCCAAGGCATGCACGTCTTGACGCTGGACCTAGCTGTGACAGGCCTCTGTGTGCTGGGTCTTCGTGTGGAACAAAGTGAGTAAATGTAAATTTGCAGTTTCTAACCTGTTCTTTTGCAAGAGGCCCTTCCTTCATCACATCCTCAAATCCCGACAAAATCGAGTCTGTGGATTCTTGAATGAATTGGACGCCCTTTGTGCCGTTGATCAGAACGTTTCCGCGAGGATCAAACTTCATGACAGATTTTGCAATATCTGCATCCCATCCCTTTGAGCGCAAAATAGTAGCCATTTCTTTTTTGTCCTTCATCTCTGAGAGCTGACCGCTTCTTACCATGTCGGCAATTTCCGGCTCAAGAGGTTCTACCTTCATGAATATCTTGTTGTGTCTGTTGGGAGACTTGGACATGACCACCTCGGAGCCTCCCTGAATCGTCTCTCTGTAGTTGATGAGTGGTTGTGATGTAATTATTTGCAATCCGGCGTCTCCAATGAGTGCAGTTGCAATTTCCAAGTGCAACACACCCATTCCCGCAATGACTGTCTCTCCACTTTCTTCATTTATTTTTACAACAAGGTTTGGATCCTCAATAGTTAACCTTCGGAGGACCTCTACAAGTTTTGGCAAGTCTTTTGGATGTTTTGGTTCAACAGCTATCTGTACCACAGGTTCTGAGACATATCTGATTCCCTCAAAAAGCTCGACGTCTTTGACAGAAGATAGTGTCTGGCCAGCCCTTGCCTCGTTTAATCCCAAAAGTGCCGGGATGTTTCCCGCCGCTAGCTCTCCAACCATCTCCCTTTGGTTTCCCATGAAAAAGTTTACAGATTGGATCTTTCCTTCCCGTTTAGTATCAATTAGGTAAACCGGCTGTCCGTCCTTGAGCGTTCCAGAAAACAGCCTTCCAATTGCAACCGGTCCTGCTGCCGGGTCCATTGCCATGTTTACAATCATCATGACTGCTGGGCCGTTGTCATCGCAATTCAAAAGGGCCTTGCCAATGTCTGATTCTAGGTTACCCTTCCAAATCTTTGGAATTCTATACTTTTGTGCAACATGTGGAGGCGGATGATGTTTTACGACCATGCCAAGTACAGCCTCTGCAAGAGGCGCCTTTTTTGCCAACTCGTCGACGCTTCCGCCCTCAGAATATGCGTTGTAAATGTCCTTAAATGAGATTCCTTTTTGCTTCATCACATCGATGTTAAAGCCCCATCTGTCTTTTGCAGAGCCAAACGAGACGCTTCCGTCCTGAATTGAGACCTTCCATTTGTCACGATATTCCGGCTCGGCGTAGGTATCGATTAATCCGTTAAATGTAGTAATGATGTTTGCAAGCCACTCCTGCATCTTGTCTGGTGTGAGTCTCAGCTCCTTGATGAGGCGGTCGATTTTGTTAATGTACAAGACAGGTCTGACTCTTTCTTCCAATGCCTGCCTTGTTACTGTCTCTGTTTGAGTCATGATACCTCCTCCTCTCAGATAACATAATCCGTGTCTATT
>CAZLSK010000122.1:0-2572 GCA_964562075.1 uncultured Candidatus Nitrosotenuis sp. | reverse complement strand
CTATTGCCCTAAGGCTTCTAGTAACACGGCCTGTAAAGTCGATGTGACCGGGAGTATCAATCATGTTAATTACATATTCTTGACCACCTTTTTCAAAAAGCAAAGTAACGTTTGCCTGAACAATTGTCATCTGTCTGTCCTGCTCAAGCTTCATCGAGTCCAAGGCAAGTGCACGACCTGCAGCTTGTGGCGAGATGATGCCAGCATAACCTAAGAGGTTGTCACTCATCGTTGTTTTTCCGTGATCAACATGTGCAATTACTCCAAAGTTTCTGATACTATCCTTATTTTTGATTACCTTTAGGATCTCTTCGGTTGCCTTGAACTTCATAACAAATTCAAGTCGTTTTTGGAGGTGTATTAAATCTTATTAAAAAAATATGTAACTTTTGAAAAAATTAGTAGATCATTGCCGAGCTTGCGTTTTGGGTTTTCTTTTCTGTGAAAAAATAACACTCAGAAAGGCGTCTTTTCTTTGCTCGGTACAGAACAACAAGTTGTGATAGAAATGTGTAAAAGACGGCTTCAGATATTTTGTCTGAATCGATTGTGGGATTGTAAACTGTCAGGCCGAGCTTTTTTAGCTGCGAGGCTATCTGCTTGTTGTGTTTATTTGGCCTCTCAAATATTATTACGGTATCACCTTTTTTTGTGGAAAACAAACCCATGTGCAAAAACTGCTCTATTCTCTCATAATGCGCATCAAATCCAAGCATCTCGTAGACTTTGGCCGCTGCGTACATAGTCAAAGGGTAGGTATGCTGGTTGCCCAAAAAATAGATCTTGTTTTTTAATACGATTTTTTTAGCTTGATTTTTGGCAGTCAAAAAGAGCCATTGTGGCTTTTTGATTTTTACCGCAGAGACAAGCGAGATGCAAGTCAACATGCTCTCAAGAAAATCAATGCTACCTGCAGTCAGAACTCCCGAGTCTTGGTACTGTAGTGGAATGATGTTTCTGCAAATCTTAGCAAGTGGACTGGCAGTGTTTTTTGTAATTGCCGTTGTCTTTTTCGTCAGACCTGCTGCCTTGATGTTTGAAACGGTCCTACCAGAAATTGAGACAAAATAAAGTGAGCTGCCGTCTGCAAGTTTTTTGTTTTTTATAAGATCGAGTGGGTCCATCGCCCTTGTCTTAAAATCAGAAAACGATTCTGCAAGCATTGCCGAAGCTAAAGAATCACCCGCCCCGCAAAAGACTGCTCTTTTTTGTTGTTGTATACTGAGTTGTTTTTGCGGCTTGAATTTTGTTAGAAAACCAACTTGACTGTTTACATTGTTTTCAAATGCCTCAACAGAGTTCATGCCGGCGTTATGATTCTGGCAAATAAGTTCTTAATGCCAAAATTTCAAACTTTTGTTCGCCTAAATCGAACATCCTAGACTATATTGTTTTGCAGATTGCGCAGTTTATCATTGCAAAGACAACTGCGCCGAAATATACCACTAGTCATTACTGCCGAAGACCTCATTCAAACACCCATCTCCATAAATCAAAATGCCACTATTTATGATGCCGTCCAAAAGATTCTTTATGAAAACATTTCTGGTGTTGTAATTGATTGTTATGGCAAATTTGGCATCCTATCACAAAAAAACATCGCCAAGATTCTTCTTGAGGATAACAAATCAATTAAAGACATTTTAGCCTCACAGAAAATGCAGGAATTGGTTCTAGTAGACCAGTTTGCCCCAATCTCAAACTGCGCATCATTGATGCTTAGCAAAAAAATCAACACCCTTGGAGTAAAAGACTCTGTAGGCATAAAGGGAATAATGACAAAGCACGACTTGGTCAGATATTATCATGAAAACATTGTTGACGAACGAAGGCTTTGCGATGTTATGTCGATTGGCAGTTTTTTTGTGCCAGATACGATGACTCTTTACGAGGCACTTTCAAAGATGTTAAACAACCAAGTATCACGCCTACTTGTCAAGGATTATGATGATAAACCAGCTGGGATTGTAACGTACAAGAGTTTTTTAAAAAATGCAATACGAAACGCAAACAAGGAAGACAATGTCTTTGCTACAGGTTTTGGAAGAACGGTTACCATCGGCGAGATAATGAGTAAGAATCTTTTTTCCATTTCTCTTCGAACAAACCTCAGAAAGGTCGCCAAGGTTTTAATCGATTATCGAGTGCACGGAGTTGCAGTAACTCAGAATCAAAAAATTATTGGGTTTGTGACAGAAAAGGACATCGTACGTGAACTGGCCAACATTTGCTAAGCAAACGAAACAAAATTTTTTATGATTTTTCCAATTTTGTTTGCTTCCTTTTCAATGTCTATTCTCGGATCTACTGCGACCAAAAACAAAAATGAGTCGATTGGAAAGCTCATCATAGTCATTTTTTCTCCTTTTGATGCAGTATATTTTACACGGCCAAGGCAATAATCAAAATCCTTTCTCATCGAGGCCATGAGGACGTATTCCATAAACAATTTTTCTCTTTCAAATTCATCCACAATTGGAGTCAATCCAACTTTTAGGCCGCCTGCCACAAGTCTCCCACTCTTATTTATCAATCCTGCAAAGGAGATTTTTTCTCGAAGTAGAATCGCACA
>CAZLSK010000121.1:0-4200 GCA_964562075.1 uncultured Candidatus Nitrosotenuis sp. | reverse complement strand
TGTAGCTTATGCGTTTGTGGTGTCCACTGCATCAGGACCAGTTCCCGCATTTTTCTCAGAAAGATTTCCAACTCAGGTAAGAAACAGCGCGGCAGGTTTTTCATATAACGCAGGCCTCATCTTTGGTTCATGGTCTCCACTGATTGCACTGCATCTCATGTCGGGAGTCCAAAGTGAGCTTGTGCCATTAGCTCTTGGTGTTAACATAATAATTGGTGCAGTAATTGTAATCATTCCTACTTTACTTAGCAGAGAGACAAAAGACGTTGAGTTAGATTGACTTTTTTGTTTGAAAAAACTGTGCAAGGCAGTAGTAATTCCACTAAGATCGGCAGTCTACCTCCGTGTTAAATAATTTTTACAGCCTTGCGCTAATAGCAGATCTTGATAGTATTGCCATCATGATAGGCTATTGCGTCAAATGCAGAGCAAAACGCGAGATGGCAGGTATAAAACCAGTCACTCTCAAGAACGGCAAGCCTGCAACAAAAGGAACATGTCCTACATGTTCAACAGCGATATTTAGAATCGGAAAGGCATAAGCCTTTTCTACAATTTTTTCAGTAATTCCATTCTTGCGAGTTTCCATTCCACAACGAGCGAAATGGTCGCGGGTCCTTGCCAATCTCTTCTTTGACTCTGTTTTCGATTGCAAAAAACATGTTTTCTAGCGCATCCACCCCGCCGTCTGCAAACAGCTCCTTGCCAATCTCGGCAATTCTTGCTTTTTTCTGTGCAACCTCAGCAGATGCCGGGTTTTGGAGGCAGAACGTGACTAGGTCAATCATCTCTTCTTCCAAAAGAAAGTCCATGCCAAAGATTGATTAAATTTGCAATAAATAGTTAGTTTGCGATGAGGCGATTCTTTGTCAAAATCCTGATTTCGTTAGTATTGTTGGTCGTAGTTGCTCTTAGCAGCAATACGGCTTTTGCGCAAGAATTTCCAAACTATAACCTCAAAGTAGAAACGGTGGCAGAAAATCTCGAGATTCCGTGGGCAATTGCATTTTCTCCAGATGGCAGAATATTTTTTACTGAAAGGGAGGGCCAAGTTCGCATAATAGAGAACGGCATCCTAATACAAGATCCAGCACTGACAACAAGGGTTGGTGGCGGAGAGGGCGGGTTATTGGGTCTTGCACTCGATCCAGAATTTGAAAAAAACCATCACGTCTATCTTTACTATACATATTCAGAGCTATTATCTACATACAACAGGGTTTCAAGATTTACAGAAAACGAAAACCAGCTATCAGATGAGGTGATCTTGCTTGACAAAATTCCAGGTTCTGCAATACATGACGGCGGCAGATTGCGTTTTGGTCCAGACGGAAAATTGTACATCACTACGGGAGATGCGGCAAATGCAGATCTATCACAGAGTCTGAGCTCACTTGCTGGAAAAATTTTGCGAATAAATACAGATGGAACCATTCCTTCCGACAATCCATTTGCAGGATCACCGGTGTATTCATATGGTCACAGAAACCCACAAGGTCTTGACTGGGATCCAACCACCAACAAGCTAGTAGTTGCAGAACATGGTCCATCGGGTGAGAGGGGGTTTGCACACGATGAAATCAACATAATAGAAGCTGGAAAAAACTATGGATGGCCACACATCATTGGCGACAATACAGATCCGAAATACGTCAGCCCACTTTTTCACACAGGAGATACCACTTGGGCTCCATCAGGTGCAAGCTTTTACAATTCCAACACAATTCCATTCCTAAAAGGAAAATTCCTTGTTGCAAATCTTCGCGGAGTTCACCTACATGTCTTTGAAATAGACACCACACAAAATAAGCTGATCTCAGAAGAATCATTGTTTTCAGGCCAGTTTGGGAGGTTGCGCGATGTGGGTGTCGACAAGGATGGCTACATCTATCTTCTTACAAGCAACCGGGATGGCAGAGGATCACCCGCACCAACTGATGACAGAATTTTGAGATTGGCACCACTATTGGAGGAACAGACCGAACTTACTCCACTCAAGCAGCTAAAAACAGGCGTATCACCATATGACATCAAATGCAACAAGGGATTTTTGCTTGTACTAAAACAACAAAACAATTCTCCAGCATGTGTAAAGCCGGAAACGGCAGCTAAGCTTATTCAAAGAGGTTGGCTAAGTCCAATCAACGGTGACCAAGTCAGTTCCTGATTATTGATTTTACCTTGTCGTGAATTTGGGCAAGTATGAGCTGTGCCTTTTCGCGGTTTTCAAACGACTCCGCTTTGTTATCCATTATAGAATCGATTTCATAGCTCTTGTCTACTAGAACCTGTGCGACGTGCTCATCAAGGGTGCCATTTCCAATTAGGTAATACGCAAAGACTGTGTTCTTTTGTCCTATTCTGTGTAATCTGTCCTCTGCCTGCAGGTGAATTGCAGGACTCCAGTCAAGCTCTGCAAATATCACATATCTCGCACGGGTCAGATTAATTCCGACGTTTCCTGCGCGCAGTCCTGCAATCATTAGTTTCGTCTCACCGTTTTGGAACGAGTCTATGCTCTGCTGCCTTTCCTTATCGGATTGGCCTCCAATTATTGATGCTGGCTTGAACTCGGCAAGGCTTTGGTGCAAAAGCGAGTGAATCGCTTTGTGATGGCAGAACACAACTACGCTTTCTTCTATTTCCATGATGTTCTTTACAAAATTGATAACATGCGGTAGCTTGGCAACTCCTGCTGCCTGCCTTTCGCTTTGAATTGCTCTCTGATAGGCAGAAGAAGCGTCAAATGCAGTCTGGGCCTCCTTTCTTTCATCTTCCAGCTTTTTCCAGATTTTTTCAAGCTCCATGTTGTAATAGTTGATGTCCGAATCGATTACCTCCTTGTAGCGAACCTTTTCTTTTAGCTCGCTTAGAACGTCGGATTTTTTGCGTCTGAGCATTACGTGTTTTTGGAGCATGTGGCGCAAAGACTCGCGCTTGTTTTCCAAAACGATTGCTTTTCCTTTTTCGTTAATGTAACAGAAATACTCGCAAAACTCTTTAAAGTTGCCAAGCAATCCTGGTCTTAGGATGTCGACAATTGGCCAGATCTCAGAACCCCTGTTGTAGATTGGAGTCCCTGACAAGCCAATTCTATATTTGACCGATTCTACTGCTGCAAGCTTTTTAATTGCGTGGTATTTTTGAGTGGTCTTTGATCTGAGATGCTGAACCTCATCACACACTATTGTTTTTAGATTCAGCTTTGCAAGATCCTTGTACCTTTTGTACAACAGCTCGTAATTAATTATGTAAAAATCGTATTTCCCAAGTTCTTCGGATTTTCCTACACGGATAATTGTAGATGTTGGAGGTTGGTTATCGAGTAGTCTGCCGTTTCTGCTTTTTCTCTTTAGGAATTTTTCGATCTCTCTTTGCCAGTTTGGAAGGGTCACCAGTGGAGCTACGATCAGAACAGGAAATGCATTTTTTTCTGTGGACAGATATGCCAACGATTGGATCGTTTTTCCAAGGCCCATTTCGTCAGCAAGCAGTGCATTACCATAAGATTTGATTAGAAAATCAAGCCCTTCTCTTTGGAAATTAAAAAGCGTTCCTTTGAACTGCTTGCCTGGGTTTGCCAGCCGGAGCTTTTCGGTTCTTTTTGGTTTTTGTGGTTTGGCCTTTGCTGATGGAGGGAGCTTTCTCTGCCAGACATTTTTTGACAGGATTTCAAGGGGGTACCTGTCCATAATCCACTTGATCTGCTGAAGGTTTCTTGGCTCATCTGGGATGATTGCCTCAAACTCGTGGTCCCCATACCACGCCTTGGGAATAATTCTTGAGACCATTGCCACTGCACGCTCGCCAGTAACCTTCCAGCTCCATGTACCGGAGAACTTGTCTAAGACATATTCTAGAGTACCAAAACTAGTCATGCGTCTATGATCTCCGTAGAGTAGTTTTTTCGGTTTATGAATCTTGAGGTGAATCTCATCTTCGATCAAAATTGCAGCCTCAAATTATTGTACAAATTCTATGTCTTTGAACCAAATTTCAGAAAATGTCTCTTTTTGCCAATTATTTTTGCAAATTATTGCCAAACATTTCTAAATTCTACACTTACCTACCAAAGTTTTAATCGCTAAAGACCTAAAACCAGGTGTGAAGTTTGCGCAGAGCTCAGAACCGATTGTGGAAAAACCGCTTTTAGTTGCTGCACTCCAAGACATGGGAAACATTGGCAACATTGTCATCGAC
>CAZLSK010000120.1:0-4221 GCA_964562075.1 uncultured Candidatus Nitrosotenuis sp. | reverse complement strand
CTCTCGCACCTTAGTAGCACAGTAGCGACATTGGGTTTGACTTCCAGGTTCGGAATGAGACTGGGTCGCACCCCAACGCTATGGCCGGCTTGAAGGGAGTTCATTAATTGTTCTGTATTAAGATTACGAACCAACCACTCTTCAGATATAAAGGCTCTATCAGATCTTTGGTTGATAGATTTGAGTCACCACAGTCTGCTTTGCATTTTTTGACTGCTTCATCGCTTCACTTTGTGGCGCGTCGGGTCTGAGCCATAGGCCTCGTAGCTGCACGCCCTTGTACAGAATGTTTCGTGCAGCATTGATATCACGATCCTCTGTATGACCGCATGTTTGACATCTTATCTGTCGGTTCTCTTCAGGGATCACTTTTGCCCCACATATCGAACACCTTGATGATGTTTTGTTTGGTTTTTGTATGATTACTGGGATTCCATTGTACCATGCTGATTTGTATTCTACTTGTCTTCTGAACTCGTAAAATGGCCAGCCATTGAGTCTTGAGCGGTATTTGTTTCCCTGACCGTTGCCTTTTTTGTACATTCTTCTTATCCCTTTCAGGTCTTCTATTATCAGCTGTTTTTTACATGATGCCAGTTTTTTTGAAATCGTGTGAATGATCTGTTTTGTCTTTCGTTGTTGTAGTATGCCGTATTTTTGAAATACCTTCCTTCTTATCCTGACATCGTTTCTTGTTATGTGCGATTTTACTTTTCTGTATTTTTCCTTGATTTTTGTTATCTTTGAAACCTCTGAAAAAACATCTAATTTGCCATCCGAATGGACGGCTGTAATGTTGTTTATGTTCGTATCAACGCCTACGAATTCAATTGGAATGGTGCTCTAAACATCTTTTGTAATTGAAATTGACACAGAATTGGGTGTAATGGTAATTGTTCCGGTTTGAACACTAGAACCAGAGATCTGTTGCATCGTGTAATCATTTAATGGAATTCCAACGTATGGTCGCCCCGGTCTTACTCCAATTAATAGTGTAGTGCCAATTATCTTGTATTACGGTTTGTCAATTATTACGTATGGCTTTTTGTAGTATGGAATCTTAGCGTTTGGATTGTGTTTTCTAGCCTTTCTAAAATATCTAAGCTTTGATTTTGCAACAACAATTACTCTAGATACGTTGGGTGACAGATTTTGTTGATCGCAGAGCAACAGTAACGAATTCAGACTATTTGTATAGTTGGTTATTATAAGATAACCAATCAACTGTAGATTTGATAGAATCGATATAAATTAAACAGAAAAAAGAGAACATCATGACACACCGAGTAGCAGTACTTGATAAGGAGTTGTGCCAGCCAAAAAAGTGTGGCCTAGAGTGTATCAAGTACTGCCCAGTAAACAAGTCCGGAGCAGACTGCATCATCCTAAATGAGGAGATAAAAAAGGCACAAATAGATGAGAACATCTGCAATGGTTGCGGAATCTGTGTCAAGGTCTGCCCCTTTGAGGCAATTACAATTGTAAATCTTGCAACGGAGCTGGCAACCGACAAGATCCACCAGTACGGAATGAACTCGTTTCGACTGTACAGACTTCCTACACCAAAAAAGGGCGAAGTCGTCGGACTCCTTGGAAGAAACGGGATGGGAAAGAGCACCGTTGTCAACATTTTGTCTGGAAACCTAAAGCCAAACCTTGGCAATTATGAAAATCCACCAGATTGGGACCAGATTTTGAAATATTTTGCAGGAACCGAACTAAAGGAACATTTTGAAAAGATAAAAAATCAGGAGATCAGGGCTTCAATAAAGCCGCAGCAGGTCTACAACATCTCTCAGATGTTTGATGGGACCGGAAAGGAGCTGCTCGACAAATACGACCAAAGGGGAGTAGCGCAGGAGCTGATAAAACAGCTGGCATTGGAAAACTCTGTAGAACATCCAGTAAAGGAGCTCAGCGGGGGCGAGCTACAAAGACTTGCTGTTGCAGTCGCAGCAGCAAGGGATGCTGACTTTTACTTTTTTGACGAACCATCATCGTACAACGATGTCTTTCAGAGAAGGGGTGTGGCACGGGTAATCCACGGCCTTGCAAACATTGGCAGGTCTGTGATGGTAGTTGAGCACGACCTGACTCTTTTGGACTTTCTTTCAGACTATATTGAGATCTTGTACGGCGAGCCTGCGGCATACGGAATAGTGTCTGGAATCCTCTCAACAAAGGTCGGAATCAACGTCTTTTTGGATGGCTATATTCCAAGCGAAAACGTCCGCTTTAGGGACAAAAAATTCAGCTTTGATGTTTCTACATCACAAGATGATTTTGAAAAAGGAGACGTTGTAATTTCGTATCCAGCACTGAGACGCAACTATCCGGCGTTTTCGGTATCAATTGAGCCGGGCCAGGTAAGAAAAGGAGAGGTTCTTGGAATAATGGGTGCAAACGCACTTGGCAAGACAACGATGATGAAGATGATTGCGGGAGTAGAAAAGCCAGATCAGGGAAATGTCGACAAGACAATCAAGATCTCATACAAGCCCCAGTACATACCAAGCGACTATGACGTCGAGGTACAGTCTGTTCTTGAAAAGGCAAACGAGGCGCCAATCTTTGGGAGCATTGAGGAAGAGCAGATCATCGATCCACTAAAAATCAAAAAGCTGTACAACAAATCAATCAAAAACCTCTCAGGTGGTGAGCTTCAAAAGGTTGCAGTCGCAACATGTCTTCTCAAAAAAGCCGATGTCTATGCACTAGATGAGCCGTCGGCGTTTTTGGATGTCGAGGACAGGATTGCAATTGCCAAGTTTATCCAAAAATTTGTCCGCTCCTTTGGCAAATCAGCAATCATAATTGATCACGACATCCAGCTGATGGATCTGATTTCTGACTCGATGGTAATCTTTGAAGGAATCTCAGGACTTGAAGGACATGCAAGCTCTCCATTAACAAAGGCAGAGGCAATGAACCGATTCCTCAGATCACTAGACATTACATTTAGGCGAGATGAGCAGACCTTAAGACCGCGTGTAAACAAGACCGGAAGCAGACTAGACAAGCAACAAAAGGACACAGGACATTTCTACTACAAGAATTGACTCGAATGCTAAAGAAGGCACTCGAAGGGGTGCTCACAGAGCAGGAAGCCTCAGAACTGTATTCCGCATTTGACCAGATAGGCGACATCATAGTAATCAGAATTCCAGACTCACTTCTACCAAAAAAGAAGCTGATCGGCAAGACCCTCCTTGAAAAGGTTCATCTGGCTCGCTCTGTGTTTTACCAGAGCTCCGATGTTGAAGGCGACTTTAGGACAAGAAACCTTGAAGTGATTGCAGGCGAAGACAATACCCAAACAGAGTACAAGGAGTTCGGATGCCGCTTTAAAGTTGATGTGGAAAAGGCGTTTTTTTCTCCAAGGCTTTCAACTGAGAGAAACAGAATTGCGCAGCTGGTCCAAGATGGCGAGGTTGTAATCAACATGTTTGGTGGAGTCGGAATGTTTTCTATTGTTGCTGCAAAAAACAAAAAATGTACGGTATACAACATCGACCTAAATCCATATGCCGCAAAGCTGTGCGAAGAAAACATCAAGCTGAACAAAAAGATGAAAGGAACGGTTATCTCGATTCAGGGAGACGCCGCCCAAATCGTAAAGGACCAGCTCCAAGACAAAGGAGACCGAACACTTATGCTTTTGCCGGAAAGGTCAGACGAGTTTTTGAATTCTGCAATACTTGCGACAAAAAGTGGTGGAATCATTCATTACTATTCACATCAACACGCAGACAAGCGCCAAGATGCAGTTGAGTTCTCAAAGCAACACTTTTTAGAGGTAAGCCCTGTAAAATCAGAGATTCTGGGTGGGCGGATGGTTCGAGCAGTTGGCCCACGATATTATCAAACAGTAGTTGATGCAAGAATAACAAAGTAGCTACTTGTCATCAGACAGAATTGATGAAGGTGATGATTTTGTAGTTGCCATCATGTATCCAATCCATGAAATGACACCAAGAATTCCGCCCGCAATCATCAACACCGATAGCTGCAATACGACTGGGCTCCATTCCGAGAGCATAAGCAAGTATGCATATACGAAGAAGCCTACAATACAGGAACAAAAAATCAGAATTCCCGTAATCTTTCGTCTTGACATGAGCTAAACCCTTGAGCAGTGATATATCAATCTAATATTCAAAGGATGCCCTAAAACTCCCATTTGAGATCGTCAAGAACGGATACACCATCGCATCGGGACAG
>CAZLSK010000119.1:0-4259 GCA_964562075.1 uncultured Candidatus Nitrosotenuis sp. | reverse complement strand
TGTTTGCAGCCTCAACAAGTCTTTTCTTTAGCTCTTTATTTTTGATATAAAAAACCTCAAATCCCTGAAAGTTTCCTGCTGTTGGTGCAGTATCTGCTGCAGCAAGAATTTTTTCAACCTTCCATTCCTCAACAGCTCTGGTAGTGTCAAAATTTCGAGTGGATCTTCGTGTTTCCATGACCCTGAAGAGATCTGTTTCAATGACTTGCTTTGTACCACCTGAAAGAATTTGGCTTAAAAGCTTGTTTGGTTCACTGGTCTTTTCAATTTGAATTGAAGGAAAGAATTCTTTTGGGTAAATTTTGATTGGTGTTGGTTCATATGGAATTTTTTTAAATTCCAATAGTTTCTTTTTGAGAATTGTTGTGTCTACCTCTAGGGTTTTATGGTCACGGAGATTAAACTGTGTTATATCGGTATTTATCAAAATGTGACTAAACTCATCTTCTAGCTCCACTTTACCGGTAGAGTCTTTTGACAATATCTCATAAAGTTGGTCAATCTCACCTTTTCCAAGAACAACTACATCCCGATCGTCTTCATCAATTCCCTTCCACACCAAGCGGCAGCCATCTTTTGAGAGATAGGATGACTCGATTCTTGAGAAATCCACCATCTGATTTTTCATGTGTTAAATAATTATTAAATTTAAAAAAAATAATGGTGATTCCTAGGCAGTTACTAGGAATGCACCAATACCAGCACCAACGCCAATACCCAGGACAAAAAAGAGCGTATCCCAGGCCATAACTTTCTTAAATGGTGCTCGAACTTGATAGTTCCACCGACTTAGTTTTGCTTCCATGGCTATTCTATACATCCAACATTGATAGGATCTTGTCAGCTGCCATTATGAGTTATAAGCTGAATTGTTGAATTGGCTTGCGAATCTTAGTTAACCTTTTGATTAAGAAGAATCGTTTTATGAAACGAGTAATGTTTTCTTTTAATGACTACTGCAAAAAAAATTACCGAGGCAGAAAATATTCTAAATAGGCTCAAAGTTTGTTCGACTAAAGAATTTGAGGCAGAATTAAACAATTTTGTGCATTCGATTCATGATATTTTTTCTCATTTATTGGATGAATACAACAAGAAATTTGATTTAAAAATAGACAGAATTGGTCTTGAAAAATTCAAGGTTAGGGCAAAAAAAATGGGCAGAATAGACGCTATCAACTTTCTTATTTGGTATGAAAAGGAATACCGTAAAATCAAGGATGATGAGATTTGTGGTTACCTGTTGGAACGAAAAGACAATTTGGATGTAGATTTTTCAAACATGAATAATGTTATTACCGCTTCTTCTTTACTTTTAAACAGAGCAAAAACTCTTGCATATTCTGCGTACGAAAGATTCTAAATGGATAAGATAAAGCGATTTTTTTGAAATTGTAAATTCCTCCTAGCCCAATAAGGCAGCTCCCACCACCCCTGCAGAATCGCCAAGTTTGTTTTTTAAAATTGGAGTATCGACCAAATCACTAAAAACATGCCGGTATACTGATTCACGTCCTTCAGTATACAAGAAATCAACGTTTGATACTCCCCCACCAAGTACGATTACATCTGGGTCCAAGATATCAATCACATTTGCAAGGGAGGTACCAAAGTTTTCCAAGAACTCTTTTTTCCACCGTTCTGCCTTGTCTGAGTTAAGGTTTTGCATTATTAATGAAAGGGATTCTACTCTACCTGTCAAGTCGTTCCATCTTTTTTCAAGCGCTGGTCCACTTATGTACGTCTCAACGCATCCGAGCTTGCCACAATAACACTTGTTACCATTTTCATGCAGTGTGTGATGGCCCCATTCTCCTGCTATGTTTGTCCTTCCTCTGTGGATCTTGCCGTCAATTATTATTCCACCACCAACTCCTGTGCCCATTATTACACCAAAAACTACACCACAACCAACCGCAGCACCCATTTTTGATTCGGCCAAAGCAAAACAGTTTGCGTCATTTTCCATGGCTATTTCTTTCCCAAGCAATTTCTCAAGATCTTTTTTTAGCGGCATTCCGATAAGACATTGTGTGTTGCTATTTTTGATAAGGCCGGTCTTTTTTGATATCGCACCAGGCGTGCAGATCCCTATCGAATAGTCTTGGATGTTTTTTGTAATGTCTTTTGCAAGAGAAACGATGGATTCTATAATTGATTTGTAGCCATTTTGTTGATTTGTAGGAATGCGTTTTCTTTGAATTATTTGAAATTTGTCATCAAAACAGATCCCTTCGATTTTTGTACCACCTAGGTCAATTCCAATTTTGTGCACGAAATCCTAACCGTTAGATCGGTTTTGAACTTTTTCTAAGAATTTGTTTTATTTGTGGGCTCCGCCTGGCGGAGAAACTGCAATCACATCATCAATTCTTAGAATCATGCATGCAGCCTCAGTTGCAGATTTTGCAATCTGCTCCTTTACTGCCACTGGCTCTACAATATTTAGCGAGAACATGTCGTCAATTTTTCCTTCTTTTGCGTTAATTCCGGCCCACTTTCTGCCGCCACTTTGCTTTGCTCTGAGATTTGCCATCGTATCGATTGGGTCCATGCCAGCATTTTCAGCAATTGTGAGCGGAATCACTTCTAGTGCTTCAGCATATTTTCGGATTGCTAACTGCTCTCTTCCTTCAAAGCTATCAGACCATTCCTTTAGTTGCGATGCTAAGTATGACTCTGGAGCGCCGCCACCAGCAACAATCGCTGGCTTTTCAATTACATCTTTTACCACCATTAATGCATCATGAAGTGAACGATCAACCTCATCAACTACTCTCTGAGAACCACCACGAACTAAAATCGTGACAGATTTTGGATTCTTGCAACCTTCGATAAAGACCCATTTGTCAGATTCGACTTTCTTTTGGTGCACGAGTTCTGCGTGTCCAAGGTCTTTTTCTGTAATGTCATCAAGATTTGTAGTTATTCTGCCACCGGTTGCTTTTGCAAGCTTGGTCATATCGCTTTCCTTGACACGTCTTACTGATAAAATTCCGTATTTTGCCAGATAGTGTTGTGCGATGTCATCTATTCCCTTTTGGCAGATCAACACGTTTGCGCCGACTTTGTGGAGCTTATCAACCATAGATTTGAGCATCCTGTTTTCTTCCTCCAGAAACATTTGCATTTGTGTAGGATCTGTAATTCTGATTTCGGCGCTCATCTCGGTTTTTTCTACTTCGAGTGCTGCATTTAACAATGCGATCTTTGCATGTTCTATTTTAGTTGGCATTCCGCTGTGAACTACTTCCTTATCCAAAACTATTCCTTTGACAAGCTCTGTGTCCTCAATTGATGCGCCTGCTTTCTTTTCTACCTTGATGTTGTCAAGGTCAACGACATGTTTGTCTCCTTTCTTTTCCGCTACTCGCAAAACTGCATCCACAACAAGTTTTGAGAGGCTACCACTATCTTCTGAGATTAGTTTTGATTGCATGCTAGTGGTTGCAATCTTTAAAAGTGATTCATCATCTGTTGGTTCAACCTTTTTGGCAAGTTGGGACAAAAGTTCCATTACTTTTTCTTGTGCAGCCTGATAACCCTCAATAATAACAGATGAATGCACATCTTTTGCCAAAAGCTCTTCAGCCTTTTCTAATAGAGCACCTGCAAAGACGACAGACGATGTTGTGCCATCTCCTACCTCGTTGTCTAGTGTTTTAGCAATCTCCACCATCATTTTTGCAGCAGGGTGCTGGACATCAATTTCTTTGAGAATTGTTGCGCCATCGTTTGTAATGGTAACATCGCCAATAGAATCAACTAGCATTTTGTCTAATCCCCTTGGTCCTAGACTTGTGCGTACTAGGTCAGCCACGAGTTTTGCTGCCATAATGTTGTTTTTTTGCGCATCCCGGCCTTTTTGCTGGAGCGCGCTTTCCTTTAGAACTAAAACCGGTCCTTGTGGGGTTTGTTGAATTGAAGCCATATCGTCTGAAAAAATTTTCTAAGCCCCTTTTTTAAAACTTTGCTAGGTTAAGGCTTGGATAAACGATCTTTTCTTTACATCCACTATACCGCGATACAGAATTCTAATCGAAGGTAATGCCAAAAAAGGCAGAAAAAGAGGTAGAAGATGTGGTCTTTCAAACCTACACCCGTTATCAATTAATGAGGAGTTTAGCTGAACGAATTTCTGCAAGACATTATCAAATCGATCCGATGATATTATGCCTGCAACCGGTAGCGGCAAAAATGACAAGACCTTGCCGTCTTTTACAACAACCAAACCACCTTGCGAGCGGACAAGGTGGTTT
>CAZLSK010000118.1:0-4295 GCA_964562075.1 uncultured Candidatus Nitrosotenuis sp. | reverse complement strand
AGCGTGGAACTCCCTTTTTTATCAGAGCTTCAAGGACAAATTCAGCAAAGATCTGGCCCTTGGTGACATAGAGGTTTTCTCCTATTTTTTCGACGTTTACCTTCAGTTTTTCAATTATTCGGATCATGGTCTCAAGCATCTCATCGATTAGAATTGAGCACATTGGAATGGTAAAGCGTTCATTTGCAGAGTTTGAAAGGTCGCGTTCATGCCACAACGGAATGTTCTCAAATGAAGCACTCATCTGGCTGCGCAAAAGTTTTGATAGCGATGAAATTCTCTCGCTTTTGATCGGATTTCTTTTTACTGGTACTGCACTGCTTCCCATCTGTCCTTCCTTAAAGTATTCTGCAACCTCGCCGATTTCGGTTCGCTGTAAGTTGCGAATCTCCACAGATATCTTTTCCAAAGTACTGCCAATTAGGGCCAGCTGGAAGATGTACTCTGCATATCTTTCCCTTGGGATTATCTGTGTTGTTACTTCGGCTGGAACCAGTCTGAGCATTTTTGCAACTTGTTTTTGAACCTCGATTGCCTTTGCTCCCATCAGTGAGCCCGTACCAACGACACCAAGTGTTTTGCAGATCAAGATTCGTTTTTTCTTTTCCTCGATTCTTTCAATGTGTCTTGCCATCTCAGAGGCCCAGTTTGCAAACTTGAGTCCAAACGAGATTATGCTTGCGTGCTGGCCATGTGTACGTCCAACCGCTGGCACATTCTTGTATTCTATTGCCTTTTTTGCCAAAAGCAACGCAAGTTTTGCAACTTTTGGTTCAATTATTGTCAGCGCATCACGAATTTGCATTGAGGTACTCGTGTCTACTAGGTCGTTGCTGGTAAGGCCATAGTGAACCCAGGGCCTTGATTGCACTTTGCACTTTTCGCTTAGTGCTTCGACTAGTGCGGCTGTGTCGTGATCGGTTTTTGCCTCTAGCTGTTTTACTCTCTTTGAAGTTATTCTGCCTGATCTAGAGATGGCAGAAATGTTTTGTGCAGCAGCCCTTGGAATTAGCCCGATTTTGCCTTGCGCTAGTGCTGCAGCGCCCTCGATCTGTAGCTGATAGTCTATCTTTTTTTGGTCCTCGAAGACGGCAAGCATTTCTTTTGTACCATAACGGCCACCGTCAATTGGAAGAATCGGCACAAAATTTCTAAAATTGAATCAGAAATAAATCTACTTTTGTGGCTGTTGGCAATGTTTTTGTATATTTATAGAAACAGGCAAGATCCACTACAGGTAAGCAGAGGGTTTGCACTATCACGTTGAAGGCTGATTCAGCTCAAAATCATTTTTGATAATCAACCCTGAGAATTCTCTCCTCTCTTTAAATCTGAATCTCTTGGATTTTTTGCATGAACAAAAAAGCAGGAGATTTAATTGCTTACTGCAATAGTAATAGATGACGATCGCGATTTAACAGAGGTTTTCTCTGAGCTTTTAGAATTAAACGGAGTTCGAGTCCTTGGCTTTGGTTACAACGGTAAGGATGCAGTTCAACTTTACAAAAAGTACAAACCAGACATTGTCTTTTTAGATCTAATGATGCCGCAATACGATGGCTTTTACGGCTTGGAAGGAATTAAGACAATAAACCAAGATGCCTTTGTGATAGTCATGACAGCAGATGTCTCCCCTGAAACTACACACAGGGTCGCAATACTCAAAGCATCCAAGATACTGTACAAGCCTTTTCATTTTGAGAGTACGCTGGATAAAATAATCAACTCATTTTCTTTCAAAGCTAAACTCACAAAAAAACTGGGTCTAGCTCCAGTCATCACTTGATGATTTAAATTACTTTCAAAACGCTTTACCGATAATGTCAGCACTTTCTCCAAAAAAAATTAGAGACATGGAGTACCGAATCGAAGTAGATTCCACAAAGGGAATGAAGGTTCCTGTTACCATATATGCCGATGAAGGACTTCTTTCTAAAATGATGACAGACAGAACAATTCTGCAGGCGGTAAATGTCTCGACACTACCAGGAATTGTAGGCCACGCAGTAGTGCTGCCTGATGGTCATGAGGGGTATGGTTTTCCGGTTGGAGGTGTTGCAGCAATGGATGCAGAGGAAGGTATGATCTCACCTGGTGGTGTTGGATATGACATTAACTGTGGTGTAAGGTTACTTAGAGCAAATCTTTCAGAAAAAGAGGTAAGACCAAAGCTCAAAGAACTGGTAACTGATCTTTTCAACTCGATTCCGTCAGGTGTTGGCTCCCAAGGCGCAGTCAAGCTAAATTATTCTCAGCTTGACGAAGTGCTTGTCAAGGGAGTGAGCTGGGCAATAGAGCATGGTTACGGCACAAACAACGACGCAGATGTCTGCGAAGAAAACGGACAGATTAAAAATGCCGATCCAAACAAGGTTTCAAATACGGCACGAAAAAGAGGAGCGCCTCAGCTTGGTAGCTTGGGCTCAGGAAATCACTTTTTGGAGGTTCAGAGGATTCAAAAAGTGTACGACGGAGAAGCTGCAAAAAGAATGGGGATACAAGAAGGAAACATTACCGTTTTGATTCATTGTGGCTCAAGAGGATTTGGTCATCAGATCTGTAGTGATTATCTTAGAATCTCAGAACAGGCACTCAGAAAATACGACATACATCTGCCAGACAGGGAGCTTGCATGTGTTCCAAACACATCAGAGGAAGGCGAGTCCTACAGGAAGGCCATGTTTGCAGCCCTGAACTTTGCTTGGAGCAACAGGCAGATGATCACCCACTGGACAAGAAAATCATTTGAGCGGGTATTCAAAAAAACCGAATCTGATTTGGACATGAAGCTTGTCTACGATGTAGCGCACAATATAGCCAAGGTTGAAAAACACAAAATCGACGGAAAAGAAAAACCCCTAGTAGTACACAGAAAAGGTGCAACACGTGCATTTCCTGCAAACCGCGAAGAGATTCCTCAAAAGTACCGAGACTTGGGCCAACCGGTTCTGATTCCTGGCTCGATGGGAACAGGTAGCTGGATTTTGCTTGGAAGGCCAAATGCAATGAACCTAAGCTTTGGTTCAACGGCGCATGGTGCTGGAAGGATGATGTCTCGCTCAAAGGCACGACGTGAATACACCGAAGAACAGGTCAAAAAATCACTAAATGATAAAGGAATTTTCATAAAATCCTTGACAAGAGACGGCGTGGTAGAAGAAACGCCTGAGGCCTACAAGGATGTGGATGCGGTGGTAAATGTATCACATGAGCTTGGTATTGCAACGAAGGTAGCAAAGCTGGTGCCAATCGGCGTGATAAAGGGATGAGCGAAGAAGACAAGGAGCTTGAGCTGCTCAAAGCAAAACGCCTTGCAGAGATGAAAAAAAACATCTCTTCTCAAAAACAAAAAGAACCGCAAAAACCAACCGAACAAAAACCAATCTCATACCGAGACATTGTGATCTCACGATTGGGATACAGGGGCATGGAGGTGTTGCAAAATGCCGAACGCCAGTATCCAAACGAAGCAAAGCTTGTAATTGACAAGCTTGGCCAGCTCATTCATGACGGCGAGATTGATGAAGAAATCGACGGAGGAAAACTTTTGGCATTATTCCGATCGGTTGGCATCAACGTTAGGATGGAAACAAAGATCAAAATAGAGAAGGAAGGAAAATTTGTCTCTCTCTCCGAGAAACTAAGCAAAACAGATGAGCCTGAGGACAATGATTCAGTGGGTCTATGAAGTAAGCTCAGTGGATTATCTGGAGGACAAACGCCTTATCAATAATGCACTGTCTGATATGGCAGCGCAGTGCGGATTACAAAACGAATTTGAGTTTGGTAACCCTACCTCGAGGTTCGGTTGGACGTTTTTCAAATTATGGCTAAAATCGAATCTACAGTTTCAAATCAACGAAAAGTTTTACGACATGATAAAAAAGTCAAAAGGTGACAAGCCAGAAGAAAAATTTACAAATTTCCTGTCAGATTACTTTCAGTCTAAGGGCTGTAATGCAAAAATCAAGCTCATCAAGAACTAGACTCTTCGTCCCCTCTTTCCACCCTTCTTTCGGGTAGTGTCGTGAGGAATTGGAGTGACATCATCTATTCTCCCAATCTTAAAGCCACCTCTTGCAAGGGCTCTGATTGCTGCCTGTGCACCGGGGCCTGGAACTCTGGAGCCTACGCCGCCAACAGCCCTTACCCTAATGTGAAAACCGGTAAAGCCTTTGGCCTTTGCTGCCTCCACTACTGCATTTGAGGACTTCATTGCAGCAAATGGCGAGGACTCGTATCTGTCAGCAGTAACGTGCACTCCACCTGAACTAATTGCTACGG
The DNA here is from genome assembly GCA_964562075.1 of uncultured Candidatus Nitrosotenuis sp. Lineage (GTDB taxonomy): Archaea > Thermoproteota > Nitrososphaeria > Nitrososphaerales > Nitrosopumilaceae > Nitrosotenuis. Next base: position 11 of record CAZLSK010000118.1, on the reverse strand, counting down.
TTTCTGCGCCT
>CAZLSK010000117.1:0-4414 GCA_964562075.1 uncultured Candidatus Nitrosotenuis sp. | reverse complement strand
AAGCTTTCAGGGAAAAATTAGATCCCTAGCTTCCAAGCATTTTTCCCGCAAGATTCTGAGAGCGTGGGATCCAAACAATTTTGATATTTGGGAGTTTGCTAAGAAGTGACCATGCTTTGCGTGCAAGCTCACGAAGTTGTTCATTATTTATTGCAAATTCATGGTTCAGCTGAGATACTGTATTTTTTGAATCAGAATAAATTGTAATTTGGTCATTTGATTGCCCAAGCTTTTCTATTGCGGCAATGATTGCCAAGTATTCAGCTTGATTATTTGTGATGTTTTGTTTTTTCTCATAAAACGATTCGCCAGTTTCTTTTACAAAATAGCCATATCCAGAATTAACACCACCAGAACCATCAACATAAACACTAAGAACCATCCTTGTACAACCTCGTTATCTTTACACCCACATTTACAACTATCATGTATAATACTGTCGAGCTCACATGCGCAATAATTGATGCTATATACGGTTCATAGTGTATTGCAAGAAAGTAATATTGCAACGACCACCTAGCTATAAGGTAGATTATTTCAGCAACTCCAAGTGAAGAAATTATTTTTATTAGATCTTTTTTTAGACGAGAGGAATCAAGCAGTCCTGATTCAAGTCGATATTTTTTTCTGTTATCAAAATAAAATAACGCACCAAAGGTAGAATAAAACGTGACAAAATCGACTGCTACGGTATAGCTACTGTTAATGTAACTTTCCTGATTGACCAAAAGCTGTGCAACTATTGCAGAGAGTGTAATTGCTACAATAAAGGAGATGATGAGGTTTTTGTTTAGCTTGATGTATTCCTTGTAACTTTTTTTCATGTATTTTGGAAGAAACTCCTCCAAATAAACAAGTTTAATCCATTGTAATTTTCAAAAAGATGAGTATTCCGGCAAGTTCTGCAATGTGCACGCCAAGCAAATAGGGAAATATTTCATGCGAGAACAATTGCGACATTGAAAAATAGGCATATGCGCCAATGGTGTTATGCAAAAATAGCATTACCGAAAATACAATCATGCCAAGCGGCAGCTGTGCTTTTGTTCTTGCATACATTCGACCAAATATAAACATCAGAATTCCAAGTACGATCATGTTAGCGATTGAAACGCCTGACAGAACTGCTGAAGTTGTTTCCATTTAGAAAAGAGCTCCTCTCACACAGCTTATTTACTTTTTTCCAGTTTTTCTGCTATTTCGTTGAAAGAATCCATGTTTACCTCAAGAAAGTTTGATACAAAATAAGTGACATTATATTTTTCCCCCACCCTCGTTATTATGTTATTTTTTTCAAGAACACCAATATGATGCTGGATAGCCTTATAATCTAGCCTTAGTTCCTTAGCAAGCTGGTTTGCATTAAGCGGTTTTTCTTTTAGTGATGAGACCAGTTTGAGCCTATTCATGCCTCCTCTTGAGCCTGCAAATACAAACCAAAGGAGTCTTTTAGCATAGGGGTCATTTGCCATTACGAGTGAGATTTTTGATAAAGCTACAAAAACGTATGTGTGTACCTATATGTGCAAAAATAATATAGTAATTTTATGCAGATATAGTGCAAATGATGTTAAACTATGACTATCCGTTGTATAGACCTCCGTCAGAAGCTGATTCGCTGATATTTCAGGTAACACTTGGCTGCTCATATAACGAATGTTCGTTTTGCGATATGTACAGATCAAAAGAATATGTCGAGCGACCTTGGGACGAGGTAAAGGCCGAAATTGATCTCATGTCAAAGGCACTTCCACAGACAACGAGGATATTTCTTGCTGATGGTGATGCGCTAAACCTCTCAACCGATTACATGCAAAAAATCATCAAATATTTGTACGAAAAGTTTCCAAGTTTGGAGAGAGTATCTTGTTATGCAATGCCAATGAATGTGCTCAAAAAGACACCAGAAGAGCTAAAGATGTTACATGAGTCCGGACTCAACATGTTATATTTGGGAATTGAGAGCGGTTCTGATATTATTCTGAAAAAGGTAACAAAGGGCGCAACCGCTGCAACAATAATTCGCGCTTGCAAAAAAGCAATGGAGACAGGATACATTCTTTCATGCATGGTCATCCTCGGATTGGGTGGCAAAACCTATTCAAAAGAACACATCAAAGGAACCGCTCAAGTAATCAATGCATCATCACCCCATTACGTGGCAGCACTAACTCTGTATCTGGAAAATGGTATCAAAGATGAATTTTTAACCAAATTTGGAGAACCGTTTATTCCTGTAAATGATTCTGAAGCACTTGATGAGCTGAAGGATTTGATCACACAAATTGATGCCAAAAACGAGGTAATCTTTAGAGCAAATCACGGTTCAAATGCTTACACCATCAAAGGGACATTTCCGCAAGACAAGCAAATGATGCTTGAACGAATTTCATGGATGAAGCAACATCCAGAGGTTGTAAGGCCACAGGGTCTTAGAGGATTTTAAATACCGAATAGCCTGCCTGTGAACGCAATCTGATAGATGATATTTACACCAATTACTAGGGAGAATGCTCCTGCCACATAACGGAATATCTTGTTTATGGAAAGAAACCTAGTAGATAATGCAAACGGCAGACCCATCAAACCACTAACTAATGCCATTCCTACGATAGAACCCAATCCAAATATCAGAATAAAGCTGAGAACCAGTCCTACATTATCAAGTGTTGCAGCAGTTAGAACTACTAGGCTACCACTTCCTGCCAAGCCATGTATGCAACCAATCAGATATGATCTGTGGCCATGTTTGTGGTTAATGTCGTCATGATCGTGAGAGTCGTAATGAATGCTTCCATCAGGATGTTGATGTGGGTGTCTGTGTCTGAATTTAATTAGTTTCTTATTCAAAATAGTCGAAACGGCAAGGAAAACAAGCATCAATCCTACGATCAATTCCAAGCTTGAGAAGATTTGTTGTTCCACCTTCACTGCTAGTGTGTAGACTAAAAGTCCCATTAAGGCAAGAGTTGTTGTGTGGCCAGCGCCCCACAATATTCCAAGTGTTGATGATCTGACGGTGCCACTTTTGATTAACTGTGTCTTAGATTTTTGAATGAACCGTCCTTTAGAGACCTGTGTGCTAACTGCAGCAACATGATCAGGTTCAAAAGCATGCTCTACTCCAATTGATAGTCCAAGTCCAACAATAAGCATGGGAGATAATTCGCTAATTTGTGTTAGGATCTCTTCCATGATATCAACATGGTTGTTGAAAAGTTGTTTAAAAAATTTGCTTGAAGCTAAAAGATCGTAAAATCATTTAGAACTTTCCTAGAGTTCATCAACTATTGGCTTGAGATGTTCAGGAAGATCAGGAAGATCAGTATGACTGACGTTATTTTGCAAGATCTCGGAGCCTATTCTCCTAACACGTTGAGTTCCAATTAACGTATCAATGCTTCTTTGCGTGTCTTTTTCTGACAATATCGTCTTTAGTTTTTCAAGCAATGTGGCCTCATTTTCGTATTTTTGGATGGCGTATTGAATCAAGATTAGCTTGTCGTTAAACGATAGTTCTGTCATCAGTTCTTGGCTTACAGTAAGCATAAAAAAGATTTGTGGATTCTAATGTATCCTTGATATAAAAAACCTAGATATAGCTTCAAGGTAGGATCCAAGCTCTTGAGTGCAAAGAGTGCAAATGAGTCAAAAGCTGAAGTCATTACAAGGATGTTTCCTTCCGATGCTAATCCTGCTGGAAACGTCTTCGGTGGGGAGATCTTAAAGCAGATTGACATCGTAGCTGGTATTGTGGCACATAGACATTGTCGCACAAATGCTGTAACCGTAAGTATAGACAGAGTTGATTTTCTAAAACCAGTTTTTGTTGGCGATGCGTTGATTCTAAATGCTAGACTTAATTGTGTAAGAAACTCGTCTATGGAGATCGAAGTTAAAGTAGAAGCTGAGAATCTGATAAAAGGTACAAGAACCCTTACTGGAACTGCCTTTGTCACAATGGTTGCACTCGATTCCAATGGAAAACCAACTTTAGTTCCAAAGTTACTCCTGGAAACAGAAGAAGATAAGAAAAGATTTTCAGAAGGATTGGCAAGAATGGAGCAAAGATCTAAGGAAAGAAAAAGAAATAATCTGCGATTTTGAAACGAATTATTCAAAAACGCGAATTAGATCCTTTAGCTTTCTTCTTGATTTTGGAGGCCTCTTTTGACTAGGATAGCCGATACAAAGAATCGAAGATGGTTTCAAATTAGTCCCAAGAATTCTTTTTACTTGTTCTTCATCAATCATACCTATCCAGATTGAGCTCAGGCCTAGGGCGGCTGCCGCAAGTTGTGAGTACGCTGCCGCAAGCGTGGCGTCTTGAAGAGAAAACTTGGCAAGGATGTCAGGAGGAAAATTCATCTTGACCCTTGATGGATCCATTAAAAAAACTAGAACCACTGGCGCG
>CAZLSK010000116.1:0-4485 GCA_964562075.1 uncultured Candidatus Nitrosotenuis sp. | reverse complement strand
TACAGGACAACACGTCTGTCTTGTGTAGTTTTATGGATGATTTCTAGGTGGCTGATTGTGAAGAATCTTTTTAACGTACAATAAGGTCAGCTCTAAATTGGTGAACACAACCAAACTAGTATTTTCTGATTACCGATACGTTGGTTTAGCTGCTGCGATTTTTGTCTTGATGCTAATACTCCTTGCAGCCCTCTCCGAGTATGTGTTTTTTGAACCATATTTTGTATTTTATGTACCGGATGACAGGTCGCTTGGGTTTTCACTGATTGTGCTGGTGGCTGGACTGTCAGCAATAGTGATCCCTATGAATGTGTACAGGTTCAAAATAGTGCAAAAAACAAGCAGGGTGGGGGGAGGCTTTGTCGGCTCTTTCATTGGCGCTTCTGCTGGCGCATGTAGCTGCGGACCGGTTGGTTTTGCAATTATCTCTACATTTGGTACCGTTGGTGGGCTTGCTACAGCGTTTTTGACAACTTACGAAATACCACTACGCATAGCTGCATTAGGTATGCTGGGCTATGTTTACTATACCTCATCCAAGTCGTTGTCTGCTGAGTGCAGGATTCGATAAAAGGGGAATCTGCCTGATCATTGAAGACAAGAAGCCACGAGATAGGACCAGAGAGATGATCAGGCCATCCTTGTAGTAGTAACAAACCCCCTCAATATCAGAGGATGTGTGTCGAGTTTAGACAAACTTATTTTTAATATCCACGCACCAAGCTCAAACAATAATTCGGTTGCGCTTGGAAGAAATGAGACGATTCTTTTTGAAGACATACCATTATTTTCATCTGGTTGAATTTTAACTCATTTTTGCATAATCCAGCATCCATGATTGTATCTAAATACCATAAAAGCCCAATATTGCTGTGTTCCTCACAGCAAAAGACATCCGACGATCGATTGAGGAAAACTGGAAGGAATATCTTTCAAAATACGGGAATTTGTTTTCCTCCGACACTATTAGTGGCTCCAGTCCACCCTCTGTGTTTGTTGGCTCTTTTGGTTACCCAAAGGTTGGTGTCGGTCCAATGGTTCCGCCAATTCATGGCGATACGCGTATTCTTGATCTTCCTGAGCACTGGCTTGGCAAGGACTTGGAAGAAATTGTTAACTTCAGACTAAATCTAGTTCGCGGAGTCCAAAAGGTCTCGGTTCTTGAACCAAAGGGCAGATTCATAGAAAATCTGCAAGAGCTGGCAATGTCCTCAAATGCACCAGACTCTGATATAATATTTCATAAAAACACGGTGCCCATTACTACCATAGACGGGGAGAGTGCCCCCTTTGGGCCGATCGGAGAAATAAAGTCAGCCAAGTTTTCTGGCATGTCCTCTAACAAAGTTATAGAACAATCATACTATGACAAGGATCTCAAAGCGGAAGATGCTGTATTACGGCTGTACAATTCTGGCATAGAGATCTCAAAAATCCAAAAATGTTTCAGCATTGGGATGTTTGGCAAAAAAAGAAAACTGGTTCCAACTCGCTGGAGTATCACAGCAACTGATGATATAATATCAAAACACATTGTAGATGAAATTCTGGATTGTCCAAAAATAGACTCGTATCTTGTTTTTACACATGAGCATTTGGGAAATCTGTTTGCAGTTCTGCTTTTTCCACATCGGTGGATCTTTGAAATGGAAGAGGCATGGTTTACAGAATCTGGCAAAATTGGTTTTGGTGCAGACGCAGAAGATGCAAATGGAATTGATCATTATCCATCTATTGCAGGAGCATACTTTGCTGCAAAGCTTGGAGTCGCAGAATATTTGAAAAAGAAAAAAAGGCAAGCAGCTGTTTTGGTCTTGCGAGAAATTAGACCGGAGTATGCGGTACCTGTGGGAGTGTGGCAGGTGCGTGAGGCAATCAGAGCTGCGCTTTCAAAGGAACCAATGCTTGTTGACACACTAGAACAGGGATTGGATTTAGCTTGCAAAAAAATGAGTATTAGCAAAAACGAGTGGCTTGCAAAAGGCACATTTCTAAAGATACTAAAACAAAAATCCATCACCGACTATTTTTAAAATAGTTTTGGTGTTGCCAACTAGGCACACAAATCCTACCAGATGTGCCACAGTCCTTAAATATTGTTGATCTGCCAATTGATCACTTTAATGGCAAGGTTGGGGGTCTTGGTAAGTAGAACAATATTTCCTATTCAAATCATTTTGTTTGCTGCAATAACAGTTTTTTTAATTGATTTGCCCGAAGACGCTTTTGCTACGACTTATGTTTTAAACGATGCACGTGCCTGTGAATACACTTTGAATGGTTTTTGGAATGCTACGACAACGACATGTACAAACTCGAATATCGGTTTCGCTGTAAGCATTGGTGATACAGTTGATATACCTGCTGGCATAACACTCCTAAATCCTGCAGGCCGCACATTCTCTACAACCGTGGGTGGTACTATCAATAATTTTGGTACCATTGAGAACTTTGGCACTATTCGGAATTCAGGTGTATTCAACAATCATTGCGGTGGCGTGATCAACAACTCTGGAACGATTAACGGTAAACCAATCATCATAATACCGTGTCCAGATGTTGACGGCGATGGTTTCCCATCAGATATGGACTGCAACGATAACGATTCCTCAATTAACCCTGGTGCAACAGAGGTGTTTGATGGAAAAGACAATGATTGTGATGGTCTTGTAGATGATGGTTTTACCGATGCAGATGGTGATGGATTTGCCCTAGAAGTAGATGATTGCAACGATGCTGACCAAGCAATTAATCCAACTGCGGCTGAAACGGACAATGGTATAGATGACAACTGTGACGGCCAAGTAGATGAGGGATTTGATGCAGATATGGACGCATTCACACCATTTGGTGGGGACTGCAATGACAACGACCCCTCAATAAATCCAAGCGCTACAGAGTTGGTGGATGGGATTGATAACAACTGTAATGGTGCATTACTTTTAGGAGAAACTGATGATGATTCCGATGGATTTGCAGAATTCCAAGGCGACTGTAATGATTCGGATTCTATGATATTTCCAAATGCTCAGGAATTAGACGACGGCAAAGACAATGATTGTGATGGTCAAGTAGATGAGGGACTGGATCTTGACGGTGATGGTTTTACTCCAACGTTTGGTATGGATTGTGACGATGGCGACGCAAACACTTACCCTGGTGCAACAGAGATGAGCGATGGAAAGGATAATGACTGTGATGGTATAATTCCTGCAAATGAAATTGATGCAGATGCTGATGGCTTTACATCAGACGTAGATTGCGATGATTCAAACACTCTCATAAATCCCAACGCAACTGACATCCCAGGTGATGGGATTGATCAGAATTGTGACGGCGTAGATGAGCCGGATCCCCCTACAGGAGATCTCTTTTGTGATGGAATGTCAATTGACCAACTTATTGCAAGCAATGCCTACAATGTTATAGATAACCGTGATGGCCACTTGGGCAAGCACATCGAAGGAACAAAAGGAAATGATTTGATCTTGACCTCAGATGCGGGAAACAAAGTTTCTGCAAAGGATGGAGACGATTGCATAATTGGCGGTTCCGACAAGGACAATATCTTTGGTGGAAAAGGTGATGACCAAATCTTTGGCAATGGCGGAGATGACCGAACTCACGGACAACAAGGAAATGACGTCGTCAGTGGTGGTGACGGAAATGATGTAATTTGGGGAGGACAAGGAGATGACACAATCGACGCAGGAAATGGAAATGACAGGGTGCACGCAAATCAAGGCGATGATGTGGTTACGGGAGGAGACGGAGACGACTGGCTTGGGGCAGGGATTGGCGATGATGAGGTATCTGGCGGTTCTGGAAACGACAAGATCTTTGGCAGACCTGGGGATGATACACTAAATGGCGATGAAGGAAACGACAAGATTCATGGTGGACAAGGAGACGACACACTAAACGGAGGCGAGAACAGCGACATGTGTCATGGTGGGCAAGGCGATAACTCCTTTATCGATTGTGAATCAAAGAAGCCAATGAATGAGGAAGAAGAATGGTCTGAAGAATCAGACGAATAACTTTCTTTAATAAACACGATCCTACAACATTACATCGTTTCAGTATAATTTCTACTCAAGTCTTAAATTCGCAGACACGATCCTCTGAGCATGAATCACGCACGAGTCTACAAGGCTCAAGTAGTAACTCCACTTTTGTTACGCTTGCAAGTTAAAGTCAGAAAAGGAGGAGCCTAATCATGGCGGCAACAACTACGGCACCACTACCACCTGCACCTGTTTTGATGACCTGTTTTGGTCACTGTGGAATAGGACTTGGGGCAGAATCCTACAGACGATTATTGCTTGATGTAGGCGCAGATCCACTAAAACCGGTTCTCAAAGATACCAAGGAGGAGTCAAGAATTCTAAAAAGATACGGCAGCACCATTTTGCGTTTTCCAGGCGCTTATACGGGTGGCGAAGCACCACTCATACCAAGAGCATTACTTGTTGATTTGGACCC
>CAZLSK010000115.1:0-4542 GCA_964562075.1 uncultured Candidatus Nitrosotenuis sp. | reverse complement strand
ATGTATGCAGATTTGCATGTTCAAACTTTTGACCATTCATATGTTCTTATAAGAAATCTTATACTATGAATTGTCTGGATGTCAAGAAAAGATGTATAGACGTTTTGAATTTTCGACTTGACCTTTTGGATAATCTCATCTGGAATTGAGGTTATGTTGTGCGCCGATTTTGCGTGCTCGGCAATCTTTGCAAACAGCTCCGACTCATCATTTGCAGTTGCAGGTGCAAAACTTGGTGCGAATTTATGGGGTTTACCTCAATGGTAATACTTTTAGGGTAATACCAACAATATAATACTGTGAGCACAACAATCTCGGCCAAGATTCCGGAGGAGCTAAAGGAAAAGGCAACCAAGTACGGCATAAAGATTGGAAAACTCGTACGAGAGGCACTTGAGGAAAAAATTAAGGCCATAGAAGCCCAAGAACTATCTTCTATACTTGATGAGCTTAGCAGCAAGATTGGCCCCAAGATAGGGAAAAAAGATGTCGTAAAAGCAGTTAGATCATCAAGAGATGAGAGATGAGTTGAAGAGACTCTATGATACAAGCGCTCTCCTAAACATATTGCTAAAGGGTGGCTCAAAATCAATTCCGGTCTTGTCTGGCCAAGCGGTCCTTGATCTCACAACTTATGAGCTTGGCAACAGTATTTGGAGGCTGTCTTATCTGCAAAAAAGGATTACCCAAGCAGAAGGTTGCACCCTTTTAGATGCTTGCCTAAAGATTAGATCCAACATGAAGATTCTAGACATAAAAGGTTTGGAAGGGGATGCAAAAGAGCTCTCGTCTGGTATAGGGCAATCATTTTATGACTCGGCATACCTATTGGTTGCAAAAAAACATCACCTTGAGCTTGTCACGGACGACAAAAAATTACTAAAGGCTGCATCGGATTGTAATGTGCGGGCTTTTGCGTCAGAAAAATAGCTGCCAATCAAATTAACCAAATTGCGTATACGTGGCTAGTTTTACTTTCTGATTAGTGATAACAAAAACGCTACGATGGAAAAGAAAGTGACCCAAGTTCACACCACGAGATTATCTTGCTTTGACTCAACCTCATCTGTGACATTGAGTGCGTCCCGTAGACTGCCTTTGACCACGGCGGGAATGTCTTCCATGTTTTGGGGTCTTTGAAGTTCATTTAGTACCCATCTTAACAATATGCGTTTTTAAATATAGATGCATTTTCGCATATTTTTATCCTATTCGTATAAGGCTTGCAATATTTTAGAAGTCTTATATGAGTGATCTAGGATTCCAAGAACCCTTGCTTGTTGAGTTAAACTAGAATTTTCTCCAAATTTGTGCAAAAGTGACTATTGCACATAGGCAATATCCCCAATGTAACCACTAGTAACTAGTACTGGTACCACTAGTAACTAGTACTGGTACCACTAGTAACTAGTACTGGTACCACTAGGTAGTACCAGTACGCGATCATAAAGCGAAAACGAGATAAAACGAGGCAGTACCTATGTAAAAACTAGGTAGTACCAACATCACCCGTTTATGATGCGGCCAGATTTGGTAACAAGCCAGTAACCAAGTCCTGCGCCGCAATTGGTGCAGACATAGTATTCGTCGGTTTCGTTCATTTGTATCTGTGTGCGTTTGCCACACATATCGCAAATGACTGAGTCTTCTTGCGCCAAACATGTCTTGCAGATTGGTTCATCTGGGCTGTCGTAATTTAGCTCACAGTCCAAAACCATTGTATCGCAGTTATCACATGTTCCATAATTTTGGTCACAGACAGCGCAAATAAAATCTCCGTCGGCCGTCTCAAAGTAGTCTCTGTTTTCTTGTTGTCCCAAATCCTTTTTACAATCACGACAAATGTGGGAGCCTTTCTCAAAGCCTAAATTTTTGCTGTTACTCAATGATTTACAAAACACCTGATGAGATATCATGTTATCGATCAAAAAAGCGGCGCTGTCTCTAAAAGGTAATCTCTGACAAAAAATGACAGCGAAAATTATTTTCCTAAATAATTTAGTGTTTGATCTTTAGCGACACTGCAAATGCCACAATGCATATTGCAACTGCAAAATACATCACGGATAGCGAGTTGTAGTAAAATCCGATTGTTCCTGCAATTACCGGCCCGATTACGTTTGCAATAGCTATGGTGGAATTGAATATTCCAGTGCTGGTTGATTTTGGGTTGTGCTCCATTAGGTGGATGGAGCCGCCAATGTACAAAAAGGCCCACGTTACTCCGACAAGTCCCATAAACGGTATGGCAAGCCACCAAGTCGGAGTAAGGGCAAGACCCACAAAGACAAAGACTGTGAGGCCTATTCCTATCTTGAATTTTGTAATGTTTTTTGTCCTTATCTTGCCTGCCATCAGATTCATGAGAATAAACGCTGCCAGAGTGTTTGAGACATAGACCATCGAGACCTCGTATAGCTTTGCGCCAAGTGACTCTGTTAGGACTAGAGGCAGAATGGTCCACACAGCCGTTGCCCCTGTGTGCCTCAGCAAAAGAGAGAGAAAGAGGTACCTGTTTTTTGAGATGACTGCCCTTGTTGATACGATGTGTGCTTCTTTAGCTACTGTATAGTTTGGGAGCCTTGATGTGAATACTAGTCCTGCTAAAAAGAGAGCTGCAGATACTAGGAAGATTGTTTTTTCATTGTTTGCAATTCCTGCTGCGACAATTCCTGCAAGCCAGCCTAGTGCGTGAAACGAAATTACTGAAGCTACTTTAGATTTGTCCTTGCCGGATTCGTAGGTGTAGGCAAGCATTGCAGGAACCATCATTCCGGATGTGATTCCGGCTCCAAGTCTTGCAAGCATTAGATAGATAGAATTGTCTGCGATATAGTGGAGGCCAAATGTTATTGCGCATCCGATGAATCCCAGCTGGATGAAGATGAGGCGTTTTCCTTTTTTGTCGGAGATTCTTCCAAAGTAGATGCTTGCCAAGATTTGCGCAAAGAAAAATGAGGCAACTGTTATTCCTACCTCGAATATGTTTGTTGTAAGGGATTGCGCCAGAATTGGCATGAATACGTATACTATTGATACACCTGCATGCTGAAAGAAGGTGGCACCCCTGATGAGGTTGTTTATCTCTATTTTTTGCATGAAATTTCTAATGTTATTGATAAAGAAGAGAATAATTTATGTCAAGATCACATGCGAGTCTATTTGATATTAAACAACATTATGTAAACCGCGATGTGGGTGCGGGTCTAGTGGTTTTCAGACCCACGTAATGAACGGGCACACCCCCACTTTTCTTTCCGTCGAAGAATTTCCTAATGGAGTCATTGTAGTTAAGAAAGTAATCAGAGAAAATGGGCGTTTACAGCGTTTTCTCAGCATTTTGGAGGCAGTATAATGCCTTACATGAAAGAGCATATCGATTCGGGAATCATCGCAGGTCTTGGAGTAGTTTTGCTTCTCGCCTTTGCGTACTCTCGTGGGATTATCCCGACGAGTTACGATTTGTTTTCATTGTCGCTGTTTGCGGTGATAATGATAATCCTCGGAAGTGATCTTCCCGACATTGATTCCAGAACTGCACCGATTCACAAGATATTTCAGATTCTGGTTATATTGCTAAATTTGAAACCATGAATCACGTCATCGAGTTCTTCTTTGTCGGAAATAAGATATCTTTCTCCAATCACATCCATAAAGCAGAGTGTGGCCCAATCCGTGAAAGTCATGTTATAGTCTGGGAATACCTGAAGCATTTCAATTGCAGGCTTGCTTATATCGTAGCCACCTTGTATGAGATCGTAATAGCTCGAGTAAGGTGGAACGAGCGTCTGAACTATTTCAAGTTGTGAAACGGTTGCTTTTTTTGCTTTGGCACTCAGAACGTCAGAGAGAATAAATTCGTTTATCACAAAAAGCTCCTCATTTTTCGGATTCATGTTGACGAGAAACGACCCGAGCCTCTTCTTTGCTTCCAAATCTTCTTCGATAAGTGCCTTAATCAGAATATCGGAATGGACTACCGCGGAGTGTCCCTTTGGTAGTCTTTGTCCGTCCATGAGATTTCTTACTGTGCAAATATCATCTTGTAGAACGGATCTTTAGTCTTATCGAATTCTGTTATCTTGTGAGTATCGATCTTGGAGGTGAGTCTTTCGAACTCGTCGAAAACCTTCTTGGCCTTCTCGGGTTCGTCACGATAAACGTCTGCTTCCCTCTCCCCCACCACGGTCATTTTGCCAACCTGTTTGTTTTTTGACATCACGACATGTTTTCCGTCCACCATGAGATAATGTTCTGGTAATCCTTCCGTTCCTATGAAGAGATTATATCCACGCGATATCACGTAATTTCTGAAGGTCTCTGGGGTATATTCAGTTGCATAAACGTGGATTTTCGCACCTCTTTTTGAAGCTCTTTCCGTAGCTTTTCTCAAATCGTAAAATTTCAGAGAACCAAGCTCGCCAGCAATAATGTAAACATCTTGGGATGCTGAATTCAAGATTTGGACGCAGGTCTCTCTGAATTTTTCGTCTAGGAAACTCCGTTCTATGCTCTCTTTCGTCATTTACATCGATCCTCAAG
>CAZLSK010000114.1:0-4555 GCA_964562075.1 uncultured Candidatus Nitrosotenuis sp. | reverse complement strand
CACCTTTGTTGTCAACTATGATTTTGTCTTCTTTGAGCAGTTCGTCAAGCGAAGGCTCACAGTCGCTTCCAAAGAGCTTTTTGAGCTCTGCCTTTTTTATTCCACAGACTCCTGATGCATGTACTTTTTCAAGAATCTGGGAATTCATGTGCATAAATTCCTGAAATTTCTTTTAATAGGGAAGGTGGACTTGTATTACACTTTTGTTAAAAATTCTTGCCTCAAGCCCCCATCTGAAAACTTTGTTTTTTGAGGCAAAAAAATCAAGGGTTATTAGTGCTGCAGGTCAACTTTTGGATGCAGGGTGATGATTAGGTCATCTGAAGCTGATGTGGAATGAGACCTGGGGTATCTGACTGCGTTGTAAATTTAGGCTACCAGGTTGAGTTCTTTTCTAATTTCGTCTACGCCACGAATTCCAAAGATGTCACGTACCTGCTGCAGGCGAATGTTTTCTTTGACCAGCTCGCGTCCCAACTTGTTAATTAAAACATTGAACAGATCGGAGAATCGTATTTCCCACTTGTCTGCACAGTCAAGCATCTTGCTTACTGCCCATTGACGTACCTCTTGAGGCAATGAAAGTTTTTCTTGCGATTCTATCGATAGCCTATCAAAAAGGTTGATGATTGTAGCTGTCTGCTCCGCCATCCTTTCAATGTCTTTTAGTTCGCCATATTTTGATTCTGCAAGAATTCTAATGTTGGACTGGAACTCGGACAGCTTCAAAAGGCCGGTAACCTCCTTTGATGCAGTAGAAGAAGACCTATTTGTGGCACTTTTTATTTCCTGCAGGTCAACAAAGAGTTTGTCTGCCTTTTTGTGAAATTCTGCAGTCGACGTATCAGAGCGTTTTAGGAGCTCAGAGAGGCCTGAGATTTTTTGGTCAATTGTGTTTGTCTTGTTAAAGAAATTTTCCTTAAATGATGAAAACTCGGATTGTACCGATTTGAGTCCTTCACCAACAAATGCCGTTGAATCGGCCCTTTTGGCTAGGGCACCAATCTCCGATTCTATCTTTTGCATCTCGCCTTGAAGGCGTGACATTACCTCGGTTTTTGTGATCAACCCTCCAAGGTCCTCCTTTAGTGCAGCAATCTCTGCTTCCAGGTTGCTTTTGTCGGTCTTTTGAAATGCCGAAATAACCTTGTTTTTTAGCTCATCAAGGTCGGAACTGACAGCCGAAGCCTTGTCGGCCTTTGACGACAGATTCTCAAGATCCTCTTTTATGTTGTCGATTCTCTGGGCTATTTTGATTATCATTTGTGTATTATTTTGAATCGAGTTTTTGCTTTCATCAACTGACTTGATTATGGTTGTAGGATCAGGGGCTTCCTTTTGAGTCTGAATTATCTTGTTTACTTGTTCTTGGAGACGATTTGCGTGCTCGTTAATTTTTGTGACAAGTGAGGCCTGCGCCCTTACTTGGTTTAGACCAGCGTAGAGTCGTTGGCTGTCTTCCTCAAGAAGGTTCATCTGTTTTGATTGTTTTTGAATTTGTTCTAGAGCATTAGTCAAAGTATCGATCATTTGCTTCATAGACAGGAGAACCTTTTGATTCTCTGCAAAAATCTTCGTCATGGATTTGATCTCTTTTGATAATGTTTTTGTTGAATCAGAAACTGCCGCTACTTTTTTTACAAGTGTGTTAGACTCTCTTTTGTTTAGTGCAATACCAGCTGGTTTTTCTTTAGTTGATTTTGATGCAGATTTTCTTGTAGCCAATATGCACATATGTTCGCTTATGAATAAAAAAAGGTTCGTCTAAAATAAGGTGAACTGCCACTCAAACTATTTGAGTGGCTTCCTCATGACAGGCAAAAAATAATCTAGTTACTCATTGACCAGTTCTGGTCCATGGAGTATTTCGTGGAGGGTCTTTTCTGTCAAACCTGTGAGGTTTTCAACAAACTGCTTTGTGCAGTATTCACATGAGATCATGATAGTACCGTACCATACCGTACTAATAAAATGCTGGTTATCATATGATAACTAGGTCTTAGTCACCCTTTACGAATAAAATGCAAGAAATATTTCGTTTATCCCAAACACACGTGTGCCTATAATCCAATGTCATAAAGATACCTAATATGTTCAAGGGCCTTGGCGGTTCACTCAACTGGAAATTACAGTTAATCTTTAATGCAATAGCAGTAGCTGCTGTCGTTACAATATCACTTGGCAATTACAGCGCCTCAAGCCAGTTTGCCGAAAAGATTGGCACGGGCCAAGCGCAAGAATTTCTATCAACTCTGGCATTTCAAGCAATTGTTTTGGGCGTGGTAGTTAACGCCGCAGTTGGCGCATTTGCATTCTTTATGGCACGCAGAATCACAAAACCGATCGTCAAAGTAACCGAGATTGCAACTAAAATAAGTGAAGGTGACCTGACAGTAACCGTTCAGGAGACAAAATCAAACGACGAGATTGGGAGGCTGCTGAATGTTGAAAATCGAATGGTTACCAATCTCAAAAATGTAATTTCTGAAGTTCATCTTGCAGCCCAGTCGGTTTCATCAAGCGCCCAACAAATTGCTGCCTCTGGCACCGAGCTAAATTCTTCGGTTCAGCAGATCGCCTCTACCGTAGATCAAATCTCAAGAGGTTCTGAATCACAGGCGCAAGGACTGACAAAATCAAAGCAAATTGTTGAGGAGTTGTCAGGAACTATGAGCGTTCTTGCAAGAAATGCAGTAGAATCTGTCGAAGTAACAAAGAAGGTCGGCGGCCTCTCAGAAAAAGGAACCGAGTCTGCAAAGGAGGCAGGCGAGCGAATGAACAAGATAATTACTGTAACAAACGAGTCAGCGCAAAAGGTAAGATCACTTGCACAAAAAACCAACGAGATAACCACGGTTCTTGATGTGATAAAGCAGATTGCGGATCAGACGAACCTATTGGCATTAAATGCAGCTATTGAAGCAGCCCGCGCAGGCGAAGCGGGACGTGGGTTTGCAGTCGTAGCGGACGAGGTAAGACGTCTAGCAGAAAGTTCTGCAAAATCATCCGAAGAGATAGACACAAAATTGAAGCAAATCCAAGATGATGCACAGATAGTTGTAGAAGACATTGAGACTAGCGCCACCGAGGTAAATCAGGGAAAAATGGTTATCGAGTCTTCACTAAAGGCACTAGATGAGATTGCAACCCAGATACGTGGGATCTCAGACAATGTGAAGAGCCTCTCAGATGCTGCCCAAAGCGAAGTTGCCAAGGTAAAGGAGGTTGCGGCAAATGCAACAGAGATTGCTGCTGTGGCTGAGGAAAACGCATCGGCAACAGAAGAGGCTTCGGCTGCAGTAGAGCAGCAAACGGCACAAACGCAAGAGATTGCTGTCTCGGCAAATCAAATGTCAGAGCTTGCTGAACAGCTGCAAAAATTAATCTCAAAGTTCAAGATTAGTACAGAAAGTACAGAGGCAGAACCTACCAAAGAGGAAAAAAAGGCAGGAATTCTCTCTAAGATAATTCACACAAAGTGATTTTTCTAAACGTCGTCGGCTTTATCGTAGGACTTTAGGCTTTCCTTCTTTCTCTTAAGTAACGCAAAGATTCCAAGTATTGCCGCAATCCAAATTGAGCTAAACACAATGTTTGAAAAGCTTGCGTACATGTACGGTGTGGCATCCATTAGGTTTTGTCGAACCTCTTTTGCCCTCACGTGAATGTCAAACATCGCGTTGTTAAGTGCGACGCTGTTTTTTGGTTCGTTTCTTACTGACTCGACACTTTCAATCAGAGAATCAACATCCTGTTGAATTCTCTCAAAATTTGTAGTGTCTGTTGGGAAAATCCAGACCGGGTTGCCCTCCTTTGGAAGCAGTGTCTTTATTTGCCTGAGGTCATCGATCATCAATAACGGTTCGTTTCCGGCGGTAATCCTATCCAATAATCCTCGTGAGAGGTCAAGTGGATAGACATCCTTGTAGTACCCATTGTAGGCCATGTATGCACCAAACGCGATAATTGCAAACATTCCAATTATTGCCATTCTGTAATAGTTGTCTGCCATCCTTTCTGCCTTTGATTTTTTGGGGCTTGATTTATTTCTTTTAAATCTAGAGTGCGAGAGGCTAAGGTACGCCACGTAACAAAAGCCAATTGTAGGTATCGCAATTATTGGAGCAAAGACTGGGTTTTTTGAAAATATTGCAACAAGTATGCTTATGATGCCGTATATGCCAAAAAATAGCTCCAAGAGTGTGGTTTTTGTAAATGGCAGGTTGTATGCCTTGTTATGCCAGTCATCGGTCTTGTTTATGATTCCGTACTTTGGAGTTCTCAAAAACTCGTTCTTTTTTCCAAACATGGCATCAAATACAGCAACTGTGTTGTTCACCGACATTCCAGCTGAATAGATGAGAAGATACGGCAAGATCCGTGCCTTTTGCTTCCAGTTTTGACGCCAGACATTGTAGATGACAAGAAGGTAGGCAGCAGGCCCCATTGCAAAATAGGTCGCAATCGTAAGGGCTGGAAGATACTTGACCACATGCAGATTAAAGTTTGCAGCCAAAAGTACCGGTAAGGCAAGAAACTGAATCAATATTAGAGG
>CAZLSK010000113.1:0-4575 GCA_964562075.1 uncultured Candidatus Nitrosotenuis sp. | reverse complement strand
CACCATCACAGGTCTATCTCTACACGTTTTACCATGCAGGAATAATCGGCGGCGCGCTATACAAAATGAACAAGCTCACATCAAATCTGAACATGTGGGAAGACTTTAACAACGGGTATAGATAGCGTTAGGGATTCGACAGATTTACGTCTTCGTTGAGTTCTACTGAGAGGTTCTTTCCTTGAGCTTTTTCGAGCTCTAGTTTCTGCTTTGCTTCTTCTAGGAACTGCTGGTACTCGAACTGTTTTTGCTTTCCGACCCTATCTGAGTAGAGTACATCGTCGCCTATTGCAAGGTACAAAAGCGCAATTACTGTAAGCGACGCGGCTACCATTATCATGCAGTATCCGACCGTTCTGTAATTGTGCGTCTCTGCCATCAGCTAACCCACTCTTGGGGGAGGAATTTAATCTTTTAAAACATGGCAAATCATTTCATGCAAACACAAAAAAGAAAAAAAGTTACCGATACCTACACCTTTTATGACTATACAGATCTTAAGCTACGAGTTTTTGGGCCCAATCAAGCTTTCTGAGTGGGGACCACCAATGGAACAAGTCCTATACCTTTTGTTGAGGCGCTCAAAGGAGACCTTTCAGATAATCTACGCAGGTGACTCAGAAAAAACCGATGACGTTGCCTTTTTTACAAAAAATGACAAGTTCAAGTGCTGGCTTCAAAACGCCGGAACCGAGGACAACCTGTACCTGTCGATTTATCCTATGTGGGGCTCAACACCGCAAGAGAGGCAAAGACTGCTGCAAAAAATCATATCAACTTTTAAGCCTGCTTGCAACGAAGCAGACAATAAAACGCAAAACCAATGATCTCCATGAACTGTCCGTGCTGTGGCGCAAAGATGGAAAAATCGCAGGAGCTAGAAACAAGCATCATAATGAAATGCACCGAGTGCGGCCTCTCAGACACCGTTCTAAAGTCATGAGTTTTGTTTGTTCTTTACATCGAAGAGCTGCAGCGTTAGCAGATCTATTGCCTTTTTAAGATGATCAAATTCGTTGATAGAATGAATCTGGCCTTCAACAAGTTTTCTTAGAATCTTGACGGTGCCTTTTTGGAGCTCGTCTTGCGCTATTATCTCAAGGGCGTTTAGCTTTGAGAGCATGATGTCAAGTTCCTTTTTTAGTTCATCTGAGGAGCGATGTTCTTTCATCTACAAATGTGGTGACTGATTAGTGTATATGAAGCTAAAATTAGAGTAAATCCTCATCAAGCTGCTCAAACTCTAGGTATTGTGAACAGGTGCAGCCGGGAATCGAACATTTGCCAAGCTTCATTAAAGAATCACTATCGTTTGAGGATTCGTGCACTTGGGATGTGTGGTGGCATCGTTTACAGTTCAATGGTTTTGAAAAAAATTTCTTTTATTTAAGGACTGAGTACTGCTCGAGCCTCTATTTTAGAATGCTTTAGATCTGACAGAACTTCGTTTGCTTGTTCTAGTGGAAATGTCTTGTAGACAATTTCGAGACTGTATTGATCTGCAATTCTTACCACCTCTTTCATGTCTGACCTTGAACCAATCAATGTTCCGCGAATTGTTTTTTCCTGTGCTACATCAAAGTTCGGAATGTTTCCAAAGGTTCCAACTACAACAAGGCCACCCTTTTTGACAGACTTGATTGCAGAATCCGTAACTGATTCGGAGGGGGCAAAAACAATTGCTGAATCCAACAAACCTTCCTCTTTTTTTAGTTTAGAAAGAAACTCGGCTTGATCAGAGGAATACTGGATTGCGTTATCGGCTCCGACTTTTTTTGCAACATCTAGGTGTTGTTTGCTCCTTGCAAAGCCAATGACGCGACAACCGTTTATTTTTGCAAACTCGACAGCAAGATGTCCAACTCCGCCCACACCAAAGATGCCTACCTTCTTTTCTTTTACTGGCTCTGATGCTGCTACTGCCTTGTACGCTGTAACACCAGCACAAAAAAGCGGCGCTGCATATTCTGAGCTCATAGAATCTGGAATTGGCGTGGCAAAATCCTCCGAAACCGTGATGTATTCAGCATATCCGCCACGTAGTGACTCACCGGTTATTTCTGCAGTATCGCAGAGCTGTTCTTTTCCTTCCTTGCAATACCTGCATTGCATGCAGGACTCTAGCAGAGGAGAGATGCCAACTCTTTGACCAATTCTGAGCTTTGTTACTTTAATTCCTGCCTCAACGATTGTTCCGACAACCTCGTGGCCAGGAACTGTTGGCAAACATGGCGGAATCCCATATTTTACCCAATCTCCTTCGATTCCGTGGAGCTGTGAGCGGCATACTCCACAGGCCTCGATTTTCATTAAAACCTCGTTTGGCTTTTTGATTTGGTGCTTTGCAATCTTCTTTAGTTTTAGGGGCTTTGTCTCAATTGGTGCAAGTTTTTCAAGTATCATTGCCCGCATGTCTGTCATTACTTGACAAAAAGATTGATTCTATTTCTATATTTCAGAACGATTAAACCCAGTACAATTTTTTACAATTTCGTGGATGAGATAACAACAGAAGATCGTAGGCGGGTCGAGCTCCTCGAAATAGTCTCAAAAAAGGGCCTAAAACAATTCAATTTAGATGAGCTTATGGAGCTAAAATTGTTGGTAGAAAAAAAGGATTATTCGCATAACAAAAAGGCGCAAAAATCAAAAATGCGCTTGCTAGCAAAAATAAACGCGGCAATTTATGATCTTGAGGAAAGACAACACTGATCTGCTATCTCGATCTCAGCTTTGATTTTGGTGCTGACTGCTTATTAGATAAATTCACCATTATATGGCGTGAGCAAGCCAACCGAGTTTTGCAAATGCAAGGTATGTAAAAAATGTCTGTTCAAAGCGGAAATTGCAGGTGATCTCTGTCTTGCTTGCAAGACAAAGTTGTGCCTAGTTGAGTGATTGCACTGCATTGCATTGACTTGCTCTATCCTTCAGTGTAGTCTTGCTCATTATATCAAATCATGATCAATGCATATCATGCAAAAATTAGCAATACTTGAAGATGCAAAAAAGGATGCAATCCTTGAGGCAGTCTCAGACCGATACTCCAGAATCATCCTTGAGACCACAATGGACAAGCCAAAGACCGCACTTGAGATAAGTGTAGAGCATCAGCTGCCGATATCAACAGTATATAGAAGACTGCAGGCTCTCCATGATAACAAGATCTTGTCGATCTCCGGATCAATAAGCGATGAGGGCAAAAAGTTCTTCATGTACAAAAGCAAGATCCGACATATAATGACATCGTTTAGCAACGGTGCTGTTTCTGTCTCAGTAATTACAAACTAGCCCATCTCTCTTCTTTTTTAATACAATTTTCACATAAACAAAAATATCATCAAAATGGTAAACATGTGTGGCACAAAATCATCTGATCAGCGAGACCAGTCCATACCTTTTGCAACACGCCCACAATCCCGTAGATTGGTATCCTTGGGGCGAGGCAGCCCTGCAAAAGGCAAGACAGGAGAACAAACCGATTTTTCTTAGTATTGGCTATAGCTCATGCCACTGGTGCCATGTAATGGAACACGAATCCTTTGAGAATGAGGACATTGCAAAAATAATGAACGAAAATTTTGTCAGCATCAAAGTAGACAGGGAGGAGAGACCTGATCTTGATGATATCTATCAGAAGGTCTGCCAGATGGCAACTGGGCAGGGTGGCTGGCCTCTGAGCGTATTTCTGACGCCTGAGCAAAAACCATTCTACGTTGGGACGTATTTTCCAGTACTTGACAGCTACGGCAGACCTGGCTTTGGGAGCCTGTTAAGACAGCTTGCACAAGCTTGGAAGGAAAAACCACATGATATCAAAAAAGCTGCTGAAAGCTTCATGTCGACTCTACAACAGGCAGAGCATGTAACGACTCCAGCTACCCTTGAAAAATCAATCCTTGATGAGGCGGCAGTAAACCTAATCCAAATAGCTGATAATACATACGGCGGCTTTGGCAGTGCACCGAAATTCCCAAACGCCTCAAACCTTTCGTTTTTGTTGCGATACTCCAAGGTATCAAAGATATCGCGTTTTTCAGAATTTGTTCTAAAAACACTAAACAGGATGGCAAAGGGGGGAATTTTTGATCAGCTTGGTGGCGGATTTCATAGATATTCTACCGATGCGCGTTGGCTTGTGCCACATTTTGAAAAAATGCTTTATGACAACGCACTACTTCCCATTGTTTATGCTGAAGTCCACCAGCTAACAAAGGATCCATTTCACCTCGATGTGATAAAAAAGACACTTGACTTTGTTTTACGAGAGATGACATCGGCAGACGGCGGATTTTATTCCGCACTTGATGCGGACTCGGAAGGTGAAGAGGGAAAATACTATGTCTGGAAGAAAAAAGAGATACGAGATGTTCTAGGGGACGACACAGAGGTGTTTTGTTTATACTATGACGTAACCGATGGTGGAAACTTTGAGGGGCACACCATTTTGAACAACAATGTAAGCACCTCAAGTGTCGCGTTTCACTTTGGAATAACGGAGGACAAGGTAAGGCAGATAATCTCAGAAGGAGCACAAAAGCTACTTTATGCAAGATCAATGAGGATTAGACCTGG
>CAZLSK010000112.1:0-4615 GCA_964562075.1 uncultured Candidatus Nitrosotenuis sp. | reverse complement strand
CAATTCGCCAACCGCCAAGGAAGGTTCCAAGGCCTATTGCGGCAGCTGCGATGAGGATAACGTAAAACGGAATTTCGAAGCTGGAAATTACTCCCTCGCTGAGCAAAATTAGTGCAATTATTCCCATCGTTTTTTGCCCGTCATTTGCGCCGTGTGTTAATGAAAAATAAGTCGACGATATTAGCTGCAGTCTGCCAAAAACCGAGTTTACCTTGGCGGGTCGTCTTTTTGCAAAAGCCGTAATTATCAGACTTGCTAGCAAGAAGGCGCCAATAAAACCAACCACAGGCGAGACGATTATTCCTACGCCGACCTTTTCAAGTCCACCAAAGATTACTGCATGCATGCCGGCTCCTGCGATTCCTGCGCCAATGAGGCCGCCAATTAGTGCGTGACTGCTCGAAGAAGGAAGGCCCCAAATCCAAGTGATCAGATCCCATACTATTGCGCCAATTAGGGCACCGATAACTAGGTGGATTGTAACAAAATCCGGATCAATTATTCCCTTTCCCACTGTTGTTGCAACCGCAACACCAAAAAGAAATGGCCCTACAAAGTTCGCACTTGCCGCCAGAGCTACTGCCTGAATTGGTTTTAGAATTCTCGTTCCAACGACGGTCGCGATCGAGTTTGCTGCATCGTGAAAACCGTTTATGAAATCAAAAAACAGCGCTACCAGTATTGCTCCTACTGCTAGCTCGTACATACTGGCACCTATGTGTACTTGAGGACGATGTCTTCGACTACGTCTGCAACATCAAGGCATCTGTCGGATGCCGTCTCGATTGCTTCGTAAATGTCCTTTAGCTTGATAATGTTAACGGCGTCGTTTGTCTCAAAAAGCTGTCCCACGGCGGTTCGGTACAGGTCATCTATGTTGTGTTCAATGTCACTTATTTTTCTGCAGTGCTCAACAAGGGACTTGTCTACCTTGACATCCTTTAATCTTGAGATGAGTAACTCTACTTCCTTGATTGCGTTTAACAGCTCCTTTGTTATTTCAAGCATAAACGGTGGAGCAGAAGTTACGTTATAGCTCTTTATTCTGCCGGCAATCCCTTCCATAAAGTCAATTACGTCATCCGTCTTTGCCGCAATCCTTTGGATGTCTTCGCGGTCAAGAGGTGTGATGAAGGTCTTGTTCAGCTCTGCAAAGATCGATCGGGTCATCTCGTCCGCCTCCCGTTCAAGTTTTTTTATTTTAGTATTATATTCAGAGGCATTCTCCATGTTAGAAAACAGCAGCACCAGCTGCTCTGCAGTCTCCTTTGCCTTTATTGCCAGTTTGTCCAA
The DNA here is from genome assembly GCA_964562075.1 of uncultured Candidatus Nitrosotenuis sp. GTDB lineage: Archaea > Thermoproteota > Nitrososphaeria > Nitrososphaerales > Nitrosopumilaceae > Nitrosotenuis. Next base: position 3,322 of record CAZLSK010000112.1, on the reverse strand, counting down.
AATAGTTAGGATTTCTTTTTCATTTGACTTGACCCACGATAGCCATTGTCCCATAGCGTGCTGCAAGACTACGGTGATTAAAGGATGTTCTACATATACTATATTTCACTATATAGTTGCTGATCCAAAATACTGTATCATTATGCTATGACGAAAACCGATTTGTTATGGATTTATCACTGCGCGTCCAAGGATCTTTCTGTTTTTTAGATCCTCAAGGGCATTGTTTGCCTCTGTAAGCTTGTAGTGTTTTGAGATGATTGGGTTGATCACGCCACGCTTTGCAAGGCCCAAAAGCTCCACCATGTCGTTATAGTTTCCAGTATAGGCACCCTGAATGGTGATTGCCTTAAGTGGCACCGTCACCAGCGGAAGCTCGATTGCTCCGCCAAAGAGTCCAACCAAAATTAGTGTGCCCCTCTTTCGCAGTACTGCAAGACCCATCTTTACCGTCGGCGGTGCGTTGACAAAGTCGATAACGCATTCAGCACCTTTTCCATTACAAAGCGAGATTATTTTTTGGATAGCTTCAGGATCCTTGGAGTTCACGGTGTGGTCTGCGCCAAGCTCCTTTGCTGTGGCAAGTTTGGCATCGTCGATATCTACACAGATGATGTTGGCGTTTGTGATCGCCCTGGCAATTTGCACGCCCATAAGCCCAAGACCCCCCGCTCCAAAGATTACCACAAAGTGCTGCGAGTTAGCATTGGATTTTTTAATTGCAGTGTATGCGGTAAGGCCGGAACACGCAAGAGAGGCCGCTGCCTCCAGCTCGATTCCTGAGACCTTGGCTAAAAATTTGAAGTGTGGAATGAGAACATATTCTGCGTATCCCCCATTTTGGAAAACGCCAAGAGAACGTGGAGTATCGCAAAGATTGTCGTTTCCAATCCTGCATGCAACACAGACTCCGCAGCCAATCCATGGATATACCAGAACATTGTCACCTACGGCAAATCCCTGAACGGAGCTGCCAACTTCGGTAATCGTGCCCACAATTTCGTGGCCAGGCGTTACTGGGAATTTTACGCCTCTGTCTGTTACCTTCATGAAACCTTCGCCGGTATCGTATCCGCCTTCCCAGAGGTGCAAATCGCTGTGGCAGACACCTGCTGCTTTGACCTTTACCAAAACCTCCACGTCTTTTGGTTTTGGTGTCTCAACTTCGGCAAGCTGCAGCGGTTTTTGCGGCTCGACGATTCTGGCTGCCTTCATGTTGATACGTCACTATATCAGAATATAAGTTGACCGAGAGCGACAAAAAAATAGAGTGCGCAAGTATTATTGAGCAGCTCCAAAGTTCTAGTTGTGAGTGAGCAGGCAGAAAACATTTCTCAAGCACCGGTAAACGTTCTTTTCAACCCAAACACGATTGCAAAAAAAGACGTCTGGGAGATAAACATCATACAGATTTTAGAGATCTTAATTCGCATTTTAAAAAAGGCAGACAAAAAAGACCTCAGAGTCGCAGGAATGGCAGCCCTCTCATCTTCGCTCATTCACAGAATGAAGGTGGAGCGAATCTTTGCACTACAAAGGGCAGCAATGGAAAAAAAGCCGTTGCGTGAGCGCACCGACTTGGACATCCAGCTTCTCAACATCCCTTACAGACATGAGGCCACCTATCCCGTCACCCTTGAGGAGCTGATGGGCCTTTTGGAAAATCTGATTGGAACCATTGCAAACCCACGGTCAAGGAGGGGCAACCAGCTCAAGTTCGAGCCGCTTGAGGTTCCGGACTTTAAGGATTATTTCGTATCGCTTGAAAACATTATCGAAAAATATGAGGAGATGATCTTGCGAAAAATCGAAGTCAGCGGATCGGGGCTTCTCCAAGATATAATAGCCGGCCTTGACTCTACTGATTCCATCAGATGCTTTTTTGCCATTTTGTTTTTGGCAAGAGACCAGAAGGTTGACCTAGAACAGATAGGAGACGACATCAAGATAATACTGGTTAAGGAGGGTGGAAAATGACCAAAATAGATGACGACGGCGAGGCAGTAGCAAGGCTTGAGGCAGCTCTATATTCTGCAGGAAGGCCGCTTTCGATTGAGGAGCTGATAAGGGCCTCAGGCACCGAATCACGCACAAAGACGCTCGCACTGCTAGCAGGAATCGAAAAGAGAACAAAGGCAGCTTACAAGGCAATCGAGGTTGCAACGCTGCCTGATGGCTCGTATGTGTTTCAACTAAAGCCTGAATACAACGACATCATCAGAAGATATGCATCAAAACCTATTCTGTTAAAGGCGACGCTAAAGACTCTGTCATACATTGCATACATGCAACCAATCTCCTCAAAACAGCTCGTCGAGACAAGGGGCACCGGAGTTTACTCACATCTAAAGGAGCTAAGACAACTTGATTTTATTTCTCACCAAAATGTAGGAAGATTAAAAATCTACACGACTACTGCCAAGTTCCAAAAATATTTTGGAATCAGCGGAGACTCTGATATCCTCAAGCAGATACTCTTTAAGAAAATGAGAAGGTCAGCTTCTTCCCAGCCAGCTCCACAACAGCCAGAGCAGGCAATCAATGCGTAGCTGCTACACAAAATTTTGCGCTTTCTATAAATTAGAGTGTACAAAATCCACCTTGTGAAACGCTCAATTGAGAATCTTGCGACAAGCAAGATAACCGGAGGAAGAAGACATCCACTTCGAACAAGACGAAAATACGAAATCGACAGATTTCCAAACGAGGCCATCATGGGCCAGCAACTCACCGTCACAAGGACGGTTCGAGGTGGAGATGTCAAGACAGGACTAAAGACAATTGATTTTGTAAACTTGGCATTTGCGGACGGAAAGGTAAAGAGATCAAAGATTCTCAAGGTTTTGGAAAATGCAACAAATAACGACTACCAAAGGCGCGGTGTCATATCAATGGGTGCAGTTTTGGAAACAGAGGATGGCAAGTGCCGCGTAGTGTCAAGACCAGGACAGCACGGAATCGTCAACGCAGTTTTGATAAAGTGATCAGATGAAAGATTACGAACACTTCGTAATCTGGTTGGATTATTTCAACAAGACACTGACAAAAAAAATGGGTCGAAGACTTCCAAAAGAAAAATGTGTTTTCGATCCGTCACTTAAAGAACTAATCGATGCAACAGTTGAAGCTGGATTTGAGCCAAAGGAATCAAGTGACAAGGTTCGATTTCCAAGACGAGCCTTTGTCAGGTCTGGATACATTGTCCTGCCAAAAAATTCCGTCGCCAAGACAAAAATTCTTTACAAGATTTCAGAAAAACTCGTGGCAAGACGGGCAAAATCTTCGAAATAAAATTCGATCTAGCTAGTAGCTAAAGTAAAGT
>CAZLSK010000111.1:0-4638 GCA_964562075.1 uncultured Candidatus Nitrosotenuis sp. | reverse complement strand
TTAGTTGACTAAACAAGCAAAATTCGTTTTCAAAAAAATGATAAGAGGGGGTGAGTGCCCAACCCTCTTTGCGGCAGGGATTCGAAAGGACACCTTTGTGTCTTTGCAAGAGTTTATGCGAGCGTTTGCCCGACACCGGTCACAAGGCGCAGTTGAGCACTCTATGTTCTCTTACATTTCTCGAATCGGTAATATTTAACATGCAAATTATATAATATGTTTTGACAAAAAATCAAACACTTGTTCAAGTAGATGGCAAATATTGTGAAAAACTGTTAAATTTTATTTAAATTTAATTAAATTTACTTAACAGGCGTAAATAAGAATCTTATGAAATGACGATTAGATCCTGTTTTTGAGTTGTTTTTCTTCCTTGTTGCTGCTTCCAAGTCTGTCTCGCAAAAGATAGACACCGCCAAAGGTCAAAGCCACCGAAACAGCATTGATTGTAGTTATTGCCTCCCCAAGTAGCAGAGAAGCCAGGATCACACCCACCAAGGAGTTTGTTGAAAATAGAAGAATTGTCCTCACACCCCCTATTAGCCGCAGTGAGACCAGAAATAGCATTGTCGCAAGACCCGTTCCACCTACTGCAAATATTGCAATTGGGCCAAGGCTTGCTGGTTCAATGTTAAATGGGATATGAAGCATTACCAGTGCACCAGCAGCAAACGCACCTGAGATAAGCGACGTGAGTTGGGTAATTCGCTTTGAGTCAAGCTTATCACTTAGGTATCTGCAAAGCATTACATCTACGGCATAAAATGAACCTGACATAATTATCATAATGTCACCAATTACCAGCTCCGATAGTACCATTCCGTGCGAGTAAAAATCGTATGCTACTGGAAGAACCATCATCCCCATCAGCAACATAACAAACGGGCCAAGTTCTTTTCTTTGTAGATTCTCCTTGAAGATAACCATCACAATCAGCAACGAAAAGACGATCTCGCCATTGCTGAAAATGGATGCATTGACTGCCGTTGATTCCTTTAGACCAAAAAAATATGTGATTAATGCAATTACTTCGGCAACGCCAATTACTGCAAGTAGTGCAAGGTTTCTTTTTCCAAGGCTGGCAATAGGTGTGGATTTTCTTGTAAAGGGGGTAAAAAAGGCGGCATTGATGAGGTATATACAGGCTGCAAGCGCAATCGGATGTATCTCAAATCCGCCTTGATTGTCAACTAGCGGCTTTGCCAAAACATGTACCAGTGCTGCTAGAACTGCGGAAATCAGTATTAGTACGTATCCTAGCCGGGCTGAATTATCATATTTGAAAATAGAGACGATCCGAGCCCTTGCCACTTCCAAGAATGGTAACGGCAAGGATCCTAATATCTGATCCTACACAATTAGAAAATTTTTTGGTTATGTCTAGGTCTGGATACAGATTGTGAGTATAGAGCTGGAATTGAAATCCTCTTTTGGAAGGTGGAGTGTTATTGCTATCTTGTTTTTTAGAATATCTATTTTGATGTTATTAAAGATTGATCTGTATTTTGTAATTTTCTTTCCGTCCGGTGCCGCAATATAGCCGGAGGGGACAAGCAAACCCTCGTTAATTAGTGAGTTTATCTTTCTGTATCCAGAAGTCTGTGGGATGCTGCATTTTTCAATGATTTGTGAAATGATCAGAGATTCTCCATTTAATGCGCCAAGAATCTTCTTTTTATCATCGTCACCAAATGATTCCAAGATGACCTTTGTTAGTTCTGGGTTTTCGATCATGATCCAGTTTTCTCCATCCACTAGTTTGATCTCACAGACATTTCTTAGGAATTTTTTCTCAAGGCCATCCGTGCTTGGCCCAAAAAACTCGCGCAACACAACGTCTAGCTTTTGAAATTGCTCAATTGATTCGCTTAGTGTAATGCCGTATTTCTCAGATAATCTATTCTCAATTTTTTTGATGGTTCTGTCTCCCAAGTTTTCTCTAATGGTGGTATCCAGTGATTTTACCAGTAACCTGTCCACTCCTACCATGGAAGTAGGTTCACATTCTTACTATATTACCATTTCTAGTAATACCATAAGCTGGCAATCTGCTCCGTTCATTTCCAACTTTGGCAATGGCTACTCCATGGCTGAAATTACGAATGATGAGCACAATCAGAGCATGTGTTATTCAAAATTGGAATTAGTGATGTTTTTACCTTAGAACCTACTCAACTGATAACATCTTAGGAATGAATCAAGTTAGTGTTCAAATGACTTGAACATTGGCTATAATAAGGCCGATTTTTTTGGTTTGGTTACATGAAAGGGGTGCGGCTCAGGCTGCCAACCTATATCTTAGTTGATGAAGCCCCCACACGACTAGGGCAACAGATGAGACATGAAACAGATTAATCGGCTCCAGCAAATAGAGTCCAGAGTAAAGAATTCCAAAAATGGTGGTTGATGAAAAGATCAGAATAGTTCTAACTGCACCGATTAGTCTGACTGCCATTACGAAAAACAAAACACTCCCACCAATGCCGGCAATGCCAACAAAAGAGAGAAGCGAAAAGTTAGATAGCTCGATCGCAAAGTCGACCTGAAAAATCATCATTATGATAAAGATAAAGGCAGCACCTGAAAATGACATAATCTGAACGACACTGGTGGTTTTTATCGTGCTTGCCCGTTTGGCTATAAATGTGCACAGGCAATAAATGAATCCAGAAATCAAAATCAAAATATCTCCAAAAACAAATTCAGAAAATGCAAATTTTTGATTGTAAATATCTGAACCAATTGGAAGAAAAATAGCCCCTACAGAGATAAGCGCATATGGCATGATCTCTTTTTTTGTCAGGCATTCTTTACAGATCAGAATTCCAATCAAAATGGTAAAAACTGTCTCGCTGTTAGTTAAAATCGAGGCATTTGTTGCACTGGTTTCTTGTAATCCAAAAGAAAAAACAAGAGTCGATGAAGCCAAAGCTACACCGTAAATTATGAGAACGAGCAAAGATGGTTTTTTAATCGTAACGTTAGATTTTTGTAATTTTGTAAGTGGAGTAAAAAATATTCCGGTCATCAGGTACATTATTAGAACTACCACAAGCGGATCGGTTGGGACAACACCATCCGTTGCAGGATCAACCATTGGTTTTGTGAGGACATCTGGCAAGGCAGATAATGCTGCAGAAAGAATAGCAACGACAAATCCTAGTGTGGTAGCAATTTTGATCTTTGGAAATTTGAAAATAGGGTTATGTCTTGTAAAATATGTAGAGTTTATCATACACCCACGCCACCATTTCCAAATATGAAAATGATACCTCTGGGATTTAAGATTTCATTCATGATAACCAGTATTTATCATCAGAGATCAGACAAATCAGGCATAATCTTTGAAATGTAGCTCCTCAAAAGTTAACACATTTTTAAATGATAATGGGGATTAGTTGCCTATGGGTTTGTCAGAATCAAATTCCATCCCAGAACGTCTAGGTAGCAAGATCGATTACAAGATACTTGTAGTCATCTTTTGTCTTAGCATAGCGTTTCACGTTGTCAATAATGCCATAAAGAACATAACAGAAGAGTTCAACGTCATCGACATAGTTGAATTAACCATTCAAGCCGTGGTTATGACAAGTTCGTTTATTGTTGCGAAGTTATATTGGCCTAGCAAGATTTTTGGGAAGGCATACCTTGCACTCGGCATTGCGTTTGGGTTGTGGTTTGTTGCCGAAATTATGTGGCAGATTTACGAGAATGTCTTGTTTATAGAGCCATATCCGTCTTATGCGGATATTTTCTATTTTGCATTTTATCCCTTCGCATTGTACCACTTGATAACAAACATCAGAGGTTTTGATGCAAAAATAACTAAAAAAACAATAACTTGGATAGCCACAATTCCAATTTTTATTCTTACGATGTATTCATACTTGGCAATTACGGAGTGGGGAGGCGCAAATTTTGATTACTATTATTCATTAATCTTTGTCTCAATAGCTTCTGTTTCTGCCTCATTTGCTCTCTTTGGCGCCCAAATGTTCCGACACAGTGCATTTGCGGTGGTTTGGTCACTTCTTGCTGTAGGAATATTCCTACACGTTTTTGGCGATATCTGGTATTATTATCTTGAGATATTTGGTCAATACGAAGATACCCATGTAGTAAATGTGTTTTGGCCTGTAGGCGGTATGATTATTATTTACGCATTATACAAACATCAAAAGATCTTCTGATGTGCGTTTACTAGTTTGATTACGTTAGCAAGATGTGACAAGTCCATCATGTTTACATAATTTTCAAAGTAATATGACTCTGATATTTCTGGTACAAATATTTCATCCTTGATTTGAGAATCCGTCAATATCGAACCTCCCTCTCTCAGAATTTTTCTCATTTTTTTGTCAATTGAAAATATTCGTTGGTGAGTAGTCCCATCGTAAAAATTTAATTCGCCACATATCTTTTCTGCAAGTTTTTTGTTTATTTCATGCGGTTTGAGTTTGGTTGGATCAGCGGTGTTTGATGCAAATACAAATGCCCATTCTTGGCCAAAAAGTGGTGTGTATGCAGTATATGGCCTGACAAAAGTAAAGACTTCCTGCAACGTTTTCACTATTGATACAAATCTTGTCGAATACCTAAAATCTGCGGAATTTGCCGCCGTGGCAAATGCACCACCTT
>CAZLSK010000110.1:0-4667 GCA_964562075.1 uncultured Candidatus Nitrosotenuis sp. | reverse complement strand
TGAGGTCAAAGAGTGATTCGTCTAAAATTTTCAAAATGCTGGCATTTTCAAAATGGATCGGTGCGTCTTTGAGAAAATTCAAAATGTCATCGAGTTGATTACTGATTCCATACACAGCCCTTTCCATTCTTCCCAAGGAATCTAGCATTATCCTGTCTTCTTGTTTAGAAAATCGGAGCTTCAAAAGATCTACTTGGATTTTGATTACATTTAATGGATTTCTTATGTCATGTGCCATCTTTGATGACATCTCCCCCATGAGTGAGAATTTCTCATTGTTGGAGAAGCGATACGCCTTTCTGTCAAACTCTGTTTGAATTAGTAATTGTTTTTCCCTGAGAAGTTTTTTTGCACGATCAAGACTTTTTGACTGCTTTTTGATCATTGTCTGGATGTTGCCAATCTCTTTTTTTTCTTCCTCAATCAAATTATTGATGGTGGTGATCCTGCTTTGTCTTGCATCGTTAGAATCATTATCAAAAACCGCCTCCCCCTTGGTTAATTTATCAAATTCTGTAACTCTTGCCGATCCACCAGTTTTCTGCTGAACCTCTGAATCGGTACCCACATTTTCAGATGGCAGCTTTGAAAAGTATATTATCCTACCATTTTCATTTGGTGCCTTATCGTCGGCATTTTTCTTATGAATAAACTTTGTCAACAAGAACATGTGAAGGTATGAATTGATATGGTGTAATCTGATCAGAACAGATAAGCTTGCTTCAAAATTCAAAACCCTATTTGTAACCTTTATTAAAATTGAGTCTTCGAATTTAGATATGCTATTTGGCGTGTTTGCGACTCACAATCCCGAGTCGTGTCCGTTAAATAACAAACACAGCAAGGCGATATTTCTTGGCATGGAGAAAAAAATCCACGCAAACAAAAAGAAATTCAACATTTCCAAAATAGTTGGCTTTTACATGTCTGTTCTTGAGCACCAGTGGATAATAATTCTGGACGCAAAGACAGCTCACGATATTGAGCAGTTCTGTATTGCCGTAGGCATCTCAACTATAAGTACTGTCAAAATTGTGCCAATGAATGATTTTGCAGTTACTGCCAGCAAGCTCAAATCCCAGAAATAGCTGACAGATTACGATAGCTAGATTCGTAACCAGTGTACAGAAACTAGCTTTGTTTCAGATTTAAAAGTGCAAACTTGTTTTTTACCGCGTTCTGATAATCCGAAAATGAGTCCTTTGACTCGTTGCATTTTTTGCAGATGCAAAATTCTGATACTGCTTCTCTGTCACAATCATCAAAAAACTCGCATTTTTGGCAACCTGCAGGCCCTCCACAGACTATGCACTGTAGCTCCTTTACTTCTTGTGTGGCACATTTTTCGTGTTTGACACCAATTCCTTTTGCCCACATCCCTACTTCGTTTGCCTCTATCTTCTGATTGCAGACAATGCAAGTTCCTGGAAACTTCATTGTAATTTTGCGCCAGCTCATTTTATCATCTCAATTTCCTTTTGTATTACCTCGGAATATTCTGGACTCAATTCCAAATCAAGTTTTTTCTTTTTCATGCATAACAAAATGTATGGAAGATAAAACGTTGCAATGGTACTTTGTGAGACATGAAACCTTTTTGCAAGCGATGCTTCGAGTGCCTTGATTGTTTTTCCATCCCACCTGAGTCGGTTCAAAAGAGGCCAAGAAAGGTTGTACTGTGAAAACTGTATTGGTAGGTCTTGCTCGTAAAGCTTTAGTAAAATATTATCCAAGTATCTAAGAAGCCTCCACTCTTGTGTCCTGACTATTTTGCCATACAGGACATCGGCTTCCGATATCACTTCAAGCATTTTTGCAAGATCTTTGTTTGAGAGGTTGCTTGTTACGATGCTTGAATAAAACGCGTTGATTTTTTCTCGTGGGTCTATTCGCAGAGAGTACAATACGATTTGGGCTTCTTCTTTTGACTTGGCCTTAAAGAAGGCATTTACCGCTGCCTCCACATCGATGTTTTCAAAAGATTTTTCGGTTGGAGGCTCAAAGCCAGTAACTTGGGCCTGTGCCATATTCAAAAGTGAGCGTATATCTCCACGTGAGTCTATTATTATTTTGATTGTGGAGCCGGGCCCAAGCTCTGCACCTTCTTCTTTTAGGACCTTTTTGAGGTACATTCCAAGAAGGCGTGGCGGAAGAGGTTTGAGGTAGATTGGCTTTGTAGCCTTTTTGATAGTCTTCATCTTATCAGATTGATCAGAGTTTGCAGCCAAAATTATCGGCACCGTTGGTTCCTTTAGGATCTTTAGCAAAGCCTCGACCCCACCAAAGTCCGCTCTCCCATGAATACCGTCCACCTCATCAACAAAGATCAGTGGTTTGCCAAGCAGTGTTGTACTTCCAAGAAGTGGCGTAAGCATTCCTTCTATGTTTGCCTTGTTTCTAACATCGCTTGCGTTGAGTCCAATCAAATCATATCCAAATTCCTTTGCTGCAAGCTGTGCCAGCGTTGTTTTTCCAATGCCAGGCGGACCGACCAGCAAGATAGGTTTGGCGCCTTTTTTCCATTTTACAAGCCAGTCAACAAACGACTTGCGGGCCTCCTCGTTTCCAACCATATTGATTATTTTTTGAGGCCGGTGTTTTTCAGACCACATCATAGATTCTCACTTTGGTAGCCTTGCTGAGAACTCGCCCCAGAGATTTGCCTTCTCTAGCTGGTTGAACCAGTACTGGTTGTAATGCTCTACTGTCAAAAACAAAAACTCCAAGAATTCTGTGTGTGAAAAATCTTTTGGCAGAAGCTGTAGTGCGAGTCTTGCGTCGCTCAAATATAGCTCACTTTTTTTCATTGTAAAATCAAAACAAGCCTTCACGTCACCTGTCAAAAGTGAGTAGTAAAGCGGCCATGAGGGAATCTTGATGAACTTGTTTTTTATCGAGTCTTCGATTTCGTTGCCACATCCAACAGATTCTGCCGCCCTTGCCATACCAAGATAAAAGATCTCCCCAAGTGGGTTTTTTGCCAATGCCATGTTTCGTCCAGCCGTGCCCATCACGGCTCGGTATTTTTTGTAGCACTGGTTCATCTGTTCTTCTGTGATTTTTGTTGGGTTTGACTTTAGCTTCGTATCTATGTACTGGCCAAGGCGTGCATCCTTGAATCCTTCCTCAAACTCACGCAAAACCTCCTCGCCTCCCCTCGCGATCTTTGCCCGTGCAAGCCTCAAGATGTATGGGTTCATGAGTTTGTAATCATCAAGATATTCTAGATCCTCGTCTTTGTCCACTATTCTGTCCATTGGTTCGGACAGATCAATTGCTATGATGTGACCGTCTACTAGGTCTTGACGCATCTGCGCATTTTTGTTTCCATAAAACTCCGATGCTGCGTCATAGAGTGCATTAAACACAGGCAGTGTCATCTTTACGAAATTAGAATTTAAGATCCTAAGTACACGATCCTTTAGTACATCACGATTTTCAAGCCGTGATTTGATTTCGGGAATCTGCGAGTCCTGCAGAATTATTTCGGATGTACCAACTTCTTGAGCAAATTCTTTTTGTGTAGAAGCAGCAGACGCATCTGATTTTATTTCTCTGAGAAGATCGTCTGTGAATCTGTCAGCAAATTTTGGAAACTCGGATTCTGCTTCTTCTTTGTATTGATTGAAAAGCTTGAATCCTTTTGATTTGAAGAGTCCCTGTTTTAGAATTTGTTTTCCTGGCTTTGTTGACATCAATGCTTCTTTGCTGACAACGGACTGGTCCTTGCTGCTCACATTGGCAAACTCTTTTTCTCACTATTTAGCCTTTCAAGAATATTCCTTAGCTTAAATTACGAAAAAATCAAGACTCGTTGTGCAGGTAATCGAAGTTCTCAAAGAAGCATCAAAACTAGTCTATGAAAATGTAAAAGAGCTTGCAGGTACCAAAGATGCTGCAGAAGACCACGGCGTTGGCAGGGGAGGAGACATCTCACGCAAAATAGACATTGTTGCAGAAAAGACTGTTTTGGATTATCTGAAAAAAATTAATTTTGAATGCGTCGTTCTTGGTGAGGAATGTGGTAGAGTGGAACTATCAAAAAATCCAAGAGGTTATGTAATAATGGATGCAATTGATGGTTCTGCAAATGCCGTAAGAGGCATTCCCTTCTTTTGTTGCTCACTTGCCTTTGCTACAGAAAACAGGTTAAGCTCGGTAACCGACGGTGTGGTCACTGATCTTTCCTCAGGCGAGATGTATTGGGCCACAAAAAACATGGGTGCATTTTGTGACGGAAAAAGAATCCACGTTCACAAGCAAAAGCCAATCTACAAAATAGTTGGAGTGAATGTCTCGGGGGCAACACTCCCACTGGTGCAAAAAATACAACCACTCTTTGAAAACTCTCATCACACAAGGCACCTTGGGGCAAATGCACTTGAGCTTGCATTGTTTGCACGAGGTTTAATTGATGTCTACGTTGACTTGAGACAAAAAATTCGGGTTACAGATATGGCTGCCGGATACATAATTGCAAAAGAGGCAGAAGGAATAATCTTGGATCAAAATCTTAAACCGCTTGACTCTGATCTAGAATACGAGACCAGACTTTCATTTATTGCTGCAGCAAATCAAGAAATTCTTTCTGAAATTAAAAATCAGATAAAATTGTAAGCGCCCTTGGCGGGATTTGAACTCGCGTCTCAGCCGTGACAGGGCCGAAT
>CAZLSK010000109.1:0-4723 GCA_964562075.1 uncultured Candidatus Nitrosotenuis sp. | reverse complement strand
ACATCGTTCCATATACGAGCCTTCTTGGAATAATTCCAAGGTTTGACATAAACATGGCAACAATGACTGGAATCTATCCTACATTGGAGACAATTGTGTCGCAAATATTGCTGCTCGCAGTATATCTTACTGCAGCCTCATACGTGTTAATAATTCGACCCAAAAAGGAAGAAAAAATTGCGGCCATGCGTAAATCACGAAGGGAAGTAGATGAGTTTGAGACGCATTAGGGTTGGAATCGACGTCGGGGGGACATTTACCAAGGCAGTAGCAATTGATATCAAAACCAGCCAGATAATTGGAAAAGCTACCGTTCCGACAACCCACAAATCACAAAGAGGCGTCTCAGAAGGAATTGTGCTGGCACTATCAAATCTTTTAGAGGAATCAAAGATAGGAATTTCCGAAATCGAACTTATTGCACACAGTACTACTCAGGCAATCAACGCACTGCTTGAGGCAGACACCGCAAAGGTTGGAATCATAGCTATGGGGGTTACTCCAGAAAAAGGTGATGTGATCAAAAGAACAACGCTGAGCGATGCCAAGTTTAATTCCGATCAGAGTCTTAAAACAGAACACCAGTTTCTTGACACGTCGCATCTTATTTCTGAATCAGAGGTAAGTCAAGCAATTGCTAATTTGAAAAACAAGGGTGCACAGGTCATAGTGGCAACCGAGGCCTTTGGTGTAGACGACCCATCAAATGAGATGTTTGTGATGAAAAATGCAATGTTGCACCAGATTCCTGCCACTGCCTCTCATGAGATCTCGGGAATCTATGGTCTTGAAATCAGGACACTTACTGCTGCAATCAACGCAAGCGTGCTGCCAAAAACATTTGAGATTGCCAACTTTGTCGAAGATGCTATAAGAAATGCTGGTGTCAGCTGTCCTCTTATGATAATGAAGGGAGATGGCGGAGTAACAAGTATGGATACATTTAGGACAAAACCAATACTTACAATTCTTTCAGGTCCTGCTGCAAGCGTTGCAGGAGCACTGCTGTACCTAAAGGTCACAAACGGAATATTTATCGAAGTTGGCGGAACAAGCACCAACATCTGCATAATAAAAAACGGTAGACCCGAGGTCCGCTACGTCACAATAAAGGATCATCCAACATGTATTCGTTCAATGGACGTTAGGATTTTGGGAGTAGCTGGCGGCAGCATGATAAAGGTAAAGGACAGGCGTGTCTGGAAGGTGGGCCCTCGAAGCGCGCACATTGCAGGCATGCGTTATGCCTGTTTTGCCGAGCCCGAGGTTCTCAAAAAGGGCAAAATTATCTCAGTCAAGCCAAAGGAAAGCGATACAGAACCATACGTTGCAATCCAGTGTGAGGACGAGACCTTTGCCATAACAAACACCTGTGCCGCAAACGCCCTTGGAATGATAGAAAAAAATGATTATTCTTATGCAAACCAGATCTCGGCAAAAATAGCAATGGAGCTGCTGGGTCGAGAGCTGGGAGTAACAGGACCGGAGGTTGCAATGTCGGTAATTCAGACTGCATCATTTGAGATTACAAAGGCAGTCTCAAAAATACTAAAGGAATTCAAAATGGAAAAGACAAAGACCCAGATAATTGGCGGGGGTGGCGGTGCATCGGTTCTTGTTCCCTTTGTTGCAAAACAGCTTGGAGTTCCGTATCAAAAGGCAGAACACGCAGAGGTGATGTCATCAATTGGTGTGGCGTCTTCTATGATCCAAGAAGAGCTTGAACACACAATTACAAATCCTACTCCGCAGATCATATCGGAGCTGCACAAAAAAATTCACACACTCATGATTGACAGAGGGGCAGTACCAGAATCCATTGTGATAAACAGCGAGTTTATCTCAGAAAAATCACTGCTTCGCGTTTCTGCAACAGGAAATGTAGAGCTTGACAGCTCCGAGAACGCAAAAAATGTCTTTACACTTGATGAAGCACTAGAGCGAGCAAGCGAGATGATTGGGGTAAATAAAGAATTAGTCGAGCTTAGCTTTGAAACAGATCATTACTTTGTCTTCACAGGACATGTCTCAGAAAAAAAACTCTTTAGCAAGAAAAACAAGCACCACATCTTAGTATTGGATAGATATGGGAGACAAAAACTCTCAATCAAAAACGGCAAGATATTTCAGGGCGGCAAAATCTCAATTCTTGAGGAGCTTGACGACTTTTTAGAGTCAAGAAACAACGAGATTGCGCCGCAGGTGTATGTGCTAAACGACCTCAAATTAGTCGATTTTTCGAGCCTGACTTCGACCTCTCACATCCTAAATGCCGTTCAGCAGGAACTTGATAGCGCAGACAAGGCTGCCATCTTGGTAGAAATAAGCTAGTCTTATCCTGAATTCGGCGTTTCTTGGGGAGTCATAATGCTATGCTCATTTCCAAGAGCCTGATTCAGCTCATCCCATCTGTCATCCATGATTGCAGAAATTACTTGGCCTTCAACTATGACAACAATTACGTGTGGTGTTATTGCCTCCGTGACAATCTGATCTGTCCTGTCGCCGTATCCGCCATGCAGAGATTTCCACACTCTACATAAACTTGAAATAAAAAAGTGATTTGTCGAAAAAACCTATATTCAAAGAATTTTAAGACCTGGTGCTTGAAAAACTATTCATTTCTGATAGCAACGATAGCAGCACTTTCTATGATTCCTTTGTCATTTGCAGACCAAGGAACATATGTGATCAAAATCGATGGAAAATCATTTGACGTTTCATACAGCTTTGATGGTGAGCTACTCGCAATGGATGTTGACCAAGAATCAACATCACTACTGATTGGAACACAAAATGTCGAAGACTCTACATTTGAGGTTTCATTCTCATCTGAACTGTTAAGTGCACAAAACGCAGAGTTTGTAGTTCTAGTTGACGGTCTTGAAACCGATTATGTTGTTACATACAATGGTAACGACCCAACAATCACATTCCCAACACCTGCGGATTCCGAAGAAGTTGAGATAATTGGAACAAGCGTCATACCGGAATTTCCGGTTGGTGCGTTGGCAATCATGGCTGCCGTATCGGCAGGGATAATCGTCTTCTCAAGAACAAAAATGCTGCTCAAGTAGTGATTTTATCCAATTTTTTTGCTTTCTCTGCGTTTTTTACTTCGCGTGCTATCCTTCGTCCCATGCTCATTGGCACGTCGTAAAGCAGAGTCGAGTATGGCGAGCCGTCCATGTAGATGTTGGTTCCTGCAACTATCCGTGCAGAAAACTCGAAGGCCCAGAACCTGCCGTCTTGATCATAAACCCCTTCTATGCAGAATGGTCCATTCATTCCCGGCTTGGCTAGCTTTTTTGACGCTTTGACAAACCTCTCGCCAATGCTGTATACTTCATCAAGGAGGGACTCTCGCAAAACCATCGGGCTGTTTCCAATTACATTAAACGATGAAACATAATCCATGTCTAGCTGTTGCTGTGATGGAATTCTTGCCAGCCCCTCAATGTCTGATTCATGGCGTTTGTCTACTCCAAAAAACTCCAACTTGTTGCTAAGCGGCGAGTAGAAAAATTGCAGATATGCCAAAACTCCCATCACATATTCCTGCAAATACAGGTCCTTGTCGCCTTTGATCAACCCCATTTTGATTAGCTGGTTTCGTTTTCTGATGTAGTCATTTTCGTTTGTAGTAAGAAAGTATCCTTTGCCGCCTGCTGCTCCGTGTCTTTTTGCAATTGTTAGCCGCTTGATCTGTTTTGGATTTGGAACAGTTTTTGGGATGACTAGCTTTGCCTCACGCATCATTTTTTCCTTTAGATGTCTGTCTGATTCCCATTTGAGGATCCACTTGTTGCCAAAAACAGGCGTCTTGATTGACTCTATTTGTTTTCTAGTCATCTGGGCAATCAGAGTGCCATGTGGAACCAAGACTGCCTTGTTTTTTTCCAAGACCTTGGTGCATCTTGCATCAAGCAGTTCTAAAAACGAATCAACCAGTACCAACTCATCAATAAAATTAAACCTTCGGTACAGTTTTTGACGTTTTTTTTCACAAACAAGAATTGTCTTAAGACCTTCGTCCTTGGCGCCTTTTAGAACTTGCAGAGCGCAGTGGGAGCCAAGCGTAGCAATCGAAGCCATGTTCTTTTGATCTCTGTTTACTTTGAGGGTTTATATTATTATGGCAATAAAATGTAAAAAATTCAGAGTAGGTGAGTTGTTACGTAATGGTCAACAATTCACTCAACATAATACTTTAGTTCCACGATCCACAATCTAGAGCGCTTGCAGAGAACTTTCAAGTTCAGATTGTATCCAAATAATGAACAAGCAAAAAAACTACAGAACAACCTAGCAGTATGCAGATGGACTTACAATAAAATGATAGAAGAGATGCGCAAAGGACCTCACACAAGAAATGACCTCAACTATTTTCTGACAGAGTTAAAGGAACAAGAACCGTGGCTTTACTCTTATCACTCCAAAATGTTACAGATGATATCGACACAAATTGACGGTGCACAAAAGGCACTAGTCCAATTAAACAAAAATGGTCACAATACTGGAACTCTCAAACATGCTGGATTACAAGACAATGCTCATCGACGTACCCTCAAAAAACACAACCGTTGATTGCTCAAGATGTGGTCACGCCGTACCAAAATCACTAGCAATTAGAACACATAGATGTGATGTATGTGGACTGATCTTGGATAGGGATCATAATCAATATTTTGAAAAAAGGGTTGGGTATTTTCGATATCAAGTT
>CAZLSK010000108.1:0-4808 GCA_964562075.1 uncultured Candidatus Nitrosotenuis sp. | reverse complement strand
TCATCCTATGAAATGTCACAGTCATGTCGGCCTTTACGTACTTGTCTGCAGTCTCGCCTGTGTCAGGATTCATGCCGGTCGGCACATCTACTGCTACCTTGAAGGCCTTTGTTTTGTTAATCAAATCAATTGCAGATGATTGGGGTTCTCTAATCGAGCCCGTGATGCCGGTGCCAAGGATTCCATCTACAATGATATCTACATTGAAATTTGATATGTCTCCTAGCTCAAAACCGAGTTGTACCGATTTCATTTTCTCAAGGATTTGCCAGTTTGTTCTACACTCTACTGTCTTGATGTCTTTTGGGTTGCCAAGTAAGACAACTATAACCTTGCAACCATAACCAGCCAAGTGCCTTGCTACAACTAATGCGTCACCGCCATTGTTTCCAAGTCCTGCAAAGACAAGTACCTTCTTTGAGGAGACATCTGGAAATTTGTTTACAATGTGTTTTACCATCGCTGCCCCTGCATTTTCCATCATAAGCTGGCGCAAAAATCCCATCTTATGGCCGTTTTCTTCTATTTGATACATCTGCTTTACCGTTATTTCCATACTAGAGACAACTTTAAGACGTAAAATAAGTTTTGAGAGGAAAACAACTTATGCTAGTTTTTTGTGGTTCTCATGTGTTACGTTCTACAAAGCGATCACTTGCCAAGATTTCAAAATCACTTGAATCAAGTCTGGAGAAACGTGAGCATCTGATCAAAAACACTCGCCAAATTTTGATTTTGTGCAGCGAATCGATAATTGATTGCCATAAACGTGACATACGATCTGCTACAAAAAAGATTCAGATTGCAAAAAAACTCCTAGAACAATACCGGAAAAAAATCAACGGTAATTTGTACAAGTACCTTATCACGCCAGAACAAGAATTTGTAGAAGCTGTATCGCTTATGGCGATTCTACAAAACAAACAGGTTCCCAGCGTAGAATCACTGAGGGTAAGTGATGAATCATATGTGCTTGGCTTGCTTGACTGCATTGGCGAGCTGAGAAGAGATGTGTATGATAAAATCAGAGTTGGCCGCGTATCTGAGGCAAAAAAGTTCTTTGATATCATGGAGGAGTTGTACCTGCAGCTTTATCCTCTTGCCTATTTTGACAAGATAGTAAAAGAGGTAAGAAAAAAACTCGATGTTGCCAGAATCTTAGTTGAGGAGACCCGAATCGCAATCACCGAGGAAATAAGGCGTTCTGAATTAATCAAAAGCCTGAAGAAAACAAGAAAATAATCAGAAAATGGCGCATATAGCATAGAGATAGAACATCAGCTGATCCTCAAAACCATCCAATAATCCTGAGTGCTATTACGGAGCATGTGTCATGATCGGATCTTTTAGATTGAACCACAGCCAGTAGAACCAAAACTTAAATTTTGACCTCAATTGACGTAATTACGTTGTCTGAGGAAAAACCAGAACCGGCCAAAAAGGAAACAGAATTGACAGCAGCAGAAGCAGCAGAATTGGCAGAGGTAGCAGCAAAGGCGGCGGCTGCAAAAGCAGAGGCGGCAAAGGCGGCTGCAGAAGCAGCGGCACAAAAGGAATATGAGGAGGCTGCAAAGGTAGTGGCGGCGGCAAAGGCAGCAGGTTCAGCGTTTACTGATAATCGTAGTAAAGAGCGCATATTTAGACGAGAGATGGGTGAGCCAGAATTTTTCCGTTATAAAAAAGACCTAGTTCCAGCAAGGCACATACTTTCAGAAGAAGAGGAGGAAGAGATTTCAAGAAGAGTAGAGATACCGACTGACCAGACTCCACAATACAAGCCAGAACATGTACTAAGCCCCGAATTTGGAGGAACATCCAACTATGAATCCGGAGTAATCAATCTCGTGGAGGAGACTAGACAAAAACTAGATCGACTAAAGAATGATCCCAATGCAAGTCCTTATGATATTGCTCGGACCGAAGAAGAACTAATGTATTTGGATTCGTTACATCAAAACTTTTACTTTGGTATGAATGTTTTTCGTACGGCAAAAGGTGGAAGAAGCAAACTAAAAGAGTAGATGTGATGTCAAGTGGCTGAAAATAATTTTAATATTTTTTGTATTAGAGTCACATTCAGAAATCTTCCATTTCACAAGTTAGAAAAATTTGCATTCAAAGACATTGCGGCAGCAGCGGAGTCTTTTAAGAAAATTCCTGGCGTCTCAGAATGTTTGATCATTCAGACTGGTAGCAGAGTTGAAGTCTTTACGGTAAATAATCTGGAACAGGGCGAAGTGCCAGATGTGAGGAGAACAGAGGGACAGAGCCTAGTCTTACATAAGATCAAAGAAACGTGGATATCGTTAACGCAGCTTGACCAATACGAGATTGATCATCTTGATCAGATTCTTGAGGTGTATGAGAGTGTTGATGTTTACCGCCACCTCTTAAGATTGGCGTGTGGTTTAGAGTCAGTTGTAGTAGGGAATGAAACAATTCTTGAAGAAACAAAAGCTGCAATTTCAAGTGCGAAGCTTGCTAAAACATCTGGCCGAATATTGAACAAACTGTTTGACAGTGCTATACGAGTTGCAACTCGCATAAGAGATTCTACCGGTATTGGCAAAGAGGCAATATCAATTGGTGACATTACTGTCAGAATTGCAGAAGAAAAAGCAAGTCTTGATGCAAAGAAGCGCATTCTGCTAATAGGGACCGGTGAAACAGCAGCTATGGTTGCCAAGTCTCTTAATAAAAAGAAAGTTCCTTTTGACATCTGTAGCATGACCATAGAACGAGCTACCGGTTTTTCCAAAATAATGGGGGGAAAACCAATTAAATTCGAAGACGCTTTAGCCGGATTCGATAAATTTGACATAATCTTCGTGGCTACAACGGCTGACTATTTCATAATCGCCTACGACAAAATAAGAATAATCATGGAGAGTAAAAAGACAGGGACAATGATATTGGACATTTCAGATCCTAGGGCAGTCAATGACGACATCTCCACGTTTCCTGGTGTTAAGCTAATGTTTAGGGATCAGATCACAGAGATGGAGGAAAGAAATCTAAAGGCAAAAATGGACAAAGTGGACGCCGTTGAGAAAATGATTAGCAAAGAAGTTCCAATTATAGAGGCAACGATGAAACGTCTTGAGCCAGAACCACTGGCCAAGGACGTCTTTACCACTGTGGACTCGTTAAGAAGAAAAGAGTTAGAGAAGGCAATACAAATGTTGGGAGAGACCGATGAGAAAAAGATCAAAATTATTGAGGAACTAACAAAGGCTGTTGTGGAAGGCATTATTTCTACACCTCCAAGCCCTTCAAAAAAAGCACCAGAACAAAGCAAGCAATAACTGATCGCCAAAAATAAATTTGATTTCTAGGAGTTCATTATTTCCGAATTTGGCATATATTAAAACCGATTAGATTTTGAGCAGAGGAATTCTGTCTTTGCAAGCAGAGGTTCTGCATTACTAAAAGCAAAATTTTGATTGTTCATATAGCAAATGAAACAAGATATATGGTACTAATTTTTTTACCAAAGTGATGCCGACGCTCGTATGCAGAGATTATGGCTTTGATTGCGATTTTGTTGCCAAAGGAGATGATGCTGCAAAGGTGATTGCCGAGTACAGCAAACATTCAACTGATGAGCACGGTATTGAATACTCCAAAGAAGCCCTAATGCATTTCATAATAAGAAAAGGCTGAAGGCCTAGTTTTATTGCCAAAAATTTGTGGAGGCGTAATTCCACCTCGTAGATATTTTGTAGGCGGTGTCTTGTTAATTCGAATGTTTAACCATATGACTCGTATTTTACTTCGAAGCTTCCATCCTCGCGTTTATCATGGTAGGTTACAAAGCCTTTTGGAGCCATGTAGTCCATCACACCATCTATTGTTCCTTGCCATCCACAGATGTAAAACATTGTATTTTCTTTTGTGATTTTTTCTCCAACTAGTTTTTCTAAAGGTGACATCTCCCCATCTTTTGCTCTTAAGAAACTTTCAACCCTGCCTGTTTGGCCTTTCCATGACCTGTTGAACCATTCTTGCGGTCTGCTTATACTGGCTCTATATCTAAAATTCCACTTGTCTCGTCCTCTGTCAAGACTTTCTTCTTCTAGTCTGGTAAAGAGCCCCTTGTAGCTTAGTTCGTCCACATAACTGGCGCCATGCAAAACGACGATTTCCCTTTTATCCCCTACCGCATGAAGATGTTGTGCAAAGCTTACAAAAGGTGCGATACCTGTACCGCCGCCGATGCAGACAATTCTTCTTTCGTCTTTTCGGCCATCGTGCATTGTTTCATTAATTGTGAGGGCATTTCCAGTTGGTTTTCCCAAAGTTACCTCATCTCCTTCACTTGTGTAGAATAACTGGGTTGTAACACGACCCGGCAAAGGCTTTCTAACCCACCTAATTACAAACTCGAAATACTTTTTGTTTTCAGGGTGAGAGGCAATCGAGTACGCTCTGCGAACGGTCTTGTAGTTTTCAGCCACTACCGAGATTCCAAGGGTAAGGAATTGGCCTGACTGGTATTCTGGTATAATGCCATCATTTGGAACCATGCGAAAAATTGCAAGATCCTCTTTGAGTAGTTGAACATAGGTAACGGTTGCTTTAGTCTCGGCTACCATTCTAGATTGATTTGAGCTTCATCGGTTAAATATCTTTTAGGTCGGCGGTTTTAATCTAGACGCTTTTGTATGTTACTGCCGCAATCTGCTTTACATTTTCAATCATCACAAGTTCTGGACAGTTGATCATCGTATTAGATATACAAAAAATATTAAAGATGCGGGAAGTGGGATTTGAACCCACGAAATCCTAAGATACTAGCCCCTCAAGCT
>CAZLSK010000107.1:0-4837 GCA_964562075.1 uncultured Candidatus Nitrosotenuis sp. | reverse complement strand
AAGCTTACTGTAGTATTTGTAAATCCAAATGATTTGAAGCCAAAAATTTCCACCTTTTTGATATGAACCAATTATACCCCTTTGAGATCTGGTTTGTTAATCAAATATTGACTAATTTTGTTGACTAGTCAAACAATTGTTGTAATGCTTCGAACTTTGTCGTAGCGCATGATTGTCTATATAGACCGAATCAGAACAGCAGGCATTGGTAAAACTAGGCATTGTACAGACTCACTCGTTTTCCTCAAACCAAAAAGGACTCGATACGGTCGCAAAAATTCTCATAGGAGCTGGCAAGTCAGAGGCGGACATAATCTGTCTTCCTGAGCAGTGGCAAAAAGAAAACAGGCTTGGCGATTTTGATAAGGAGTTTGCTCCGTTCAAAAGGATTGCAAAAGAATATGCAATGACCATAATTCCAGGTGCATTTTACCAAAAAATGAAGAATGGTTTTGCAATTTCTGCGCCAGTAATTGGCAGCACCGGAGAGATTGTAGGAGTCCAAGAAAAAATCCATCCCTTTGGTTATGAAAAAAGCATCATAAAGGCAGGAAAAACGCTTCGAGTCTTTAAGACGAGCTGCAGGTTTGGCATCCTGATTTGCTACGACATGGTCTTTGCAGATGTTGCAGAAACACTCGTAAAAAAGGGTGCACAGGTGCTGTTTTCACCTTCAAGAATAGTCAGGCGTGGAATAAGGCCATGGCACATGTATGTTCAGGTAAGGGCGCTGGAAAACCGGATTCCTGTCCTGGCTGCCAATGTTCAAAACAATCGCTTTGGAGGAAACAGCATTCTAGTTGACCTCGTGGAAAACGACGAAGTGATGGTTCCAAAAGTAACGATTCTGCAAGGCAAGACGACAAAACTGCTGTCCTTTGATTTGTCAAAATATGAAAAAAGCAGAAAACAAAGGTATTTGGATCATCGAAGATTTGCGTAAAGGCAGGACAATTTTATTACCCAAGTAATTTGTGACAAGACATGATAGAGCCTGGAAAGCCAGTGCAAGACATCAAAATTACTGCTCAGACCAACATCGAGGAGATTTTTGAGATGATGTCCAAGTCAGGCGGTTTTGAATCAAGGAACCTTGCAGAAGGCCTTGAGATTCTCACCACCATGATTTCAGATAAAGAATGTCTTAGGTTTTTGTCATTTGTTGGCGCAATTGTATCAACTGGGATTCGCGGCATCATCAGAGACATGATGCAAAAAAAACTCTTTGATGTTGTCATCACCACCTGCGGCGCGCTGGACCACGACATTGCAAGACATTTTTCGAACTATAGGGAGGGCTCCTTTACGATGGATGACTCGCAGCTGGCAGACCAAAACATCCACAGGCTTGGAAATGTCTTGGTCCCAATGGAAAGCTACGGGCCGCTAATTGAGGAAAAAATGCAGGAGATCCTAGAAGAATCATACAAGCAAGGAAAAAAGGAAATGTCAACGGCTGATATTACGCGGGAAATCGGAAAAAAACTTGGTCAGGACTCGTTTCTTTATTGGGCGTACAGGAATGACATCACTGTCATCGTACCTGGAATAATGGATGGGGCGGTTGGAAGCCAGATCTGGCTTTTTTCTCAAAAACACCAAGATTTTAAGCTCAACATGACTTCTGACGCAGACATAATTTCCGGTCTAGTTTTCAAAGCAAAAAAATCCGGCGCCCTGATGCTGGGCGGAGGAATCTCAAAGCACCACACATTATGGTGGAACCAGTATCGTGAGGGTCTTGATTACGCAGTATACATTACGACTGCGCAAGAGTTTGACGGAAGCCTCAGTGGTGCACTGGTACGAGAGGCAATCTCGTGGGGCAAGGTAACTCAGGATGCCAAGCAGACTACGATTCATGTAGAGATAACAACTATTTTGCCGTTCTTGTATAGGGCATTCTTATCAAAGATCAAGCAGTAAAGTGGGTCCACAGGGATTAGTTCCGTTATCGGTTTGAATTTTGGTTACTTTCTTACTGATAAATATGATTGTAAACTCATGTATTATTTGTACACATTGCGTCTGTGACTTACCTCAACTACAATGATGATTAACTTGGTATGCTGGATAGTCATCAAAACTCTGTAATCCCCAACCCTCAATTTGTAAAGATCCTGATCAAGTAATCTTGATACATAAAGGAATGGATCTATAGAAAGATCATGGGGAATTTGTCTAACGGAAAGGTCGTGCCAAAAGGGGCCTGTCTGATATGCAGGAGTGAGTCCAAAGGAACCCAGAACTATAGAGTTCAAATCCACAATTGTCAATCTCAGTAAAAGTATATCAGTGATCTAAAAGAGGATACTTTATGCTTCCTCGTCTTTGGATAAAGGAACTAAAGCCAATCAACGTCGAGGGCGGATATCTCATAGATGGTTTTCCATCTGTGGGCTTTACAAGCGCCATTGCAAGCGAATCGTTGATGCACACCTCCAAGTACGACCTTGTCGGATTTGTCGACTCGATTGATTTTCCCACCGTCACGGTTCTCAAGGACGGCGTCCCAAACTATGCCACAAGAATTTTTGTAAATCCGGCCCTAAAGGTTGCAGTCTTTACCTCATATCTTACCGTCAACGAACCATATCACAGAGCAATTGCAAAAATGATGCTTAGTTGGGCAAGAAAACACAAGTGCACCCTTGTTGTTAGCAGTGCACCAATGAGGTTGCCAATCGACAAGCCCGATCAGATAATTGCGGCAGGCAGCACCGCCCCTGCACGGGAAAAACTCAAGCAGGCAGGCATGACATTATTAGAAAACGGTACAATTCCCGGAATTCCAGGTGCGCTCTTAAACGAGGGAATGCTAAACGATCAAAACGTCATAGTCGTCTTGGTAAATGTGGATGAGGTAGGGCCCGACTTCAAATCAAGTGCACACCTTTGTATGGCAATGTCAAGGCTTTTGCCTGGCGTTTCATGCGATTTGAGTATGATGCAAAAACAAGCAGAGATTGCAGAAAAACAGATCAAAGAAACGGAAAAGGAAACAAGGACCTTAAAGGAATCAATGTACAGATAAACAGCCTCAGATGCAGGATTTTTTTGGGTTTTTTGCAGCAGTAATTGTCATTTCTGCCTCCGGAGTCATGGCACCAGGTCCCCTTTTTGCGGCAACAATAGCAAGAGGCCTAAAAGAAGGAAGACTTGCAGGCCTGAGGGTTGCTGCAGGCCACACCGTTGTCGAGTTTCCACTTGTTGTTCTAATTGGAATCGGAGTTCTATCGTTGGAGACTCTCCCCCAGTTCCGGCTTGCAGTTGGAATCGTTGGAGGTCTGAGCATCTTTGCATTTGCTGCCTTGCAGATTCGCTCCATATTGAAGCGCAACATTACAAAAAAGGAATCCAGGTACGGCTCGTTTCTTGCAGGCATATTTCTTACAGGGCTAAATCCGTTTTTTCTTGTCTGGTGGTTTACAATTGGAATCAAGCTTATTTCAGATGCGTTCCTGCTGTGGTCGTTTTGGGGGTTATTGATATTGTTTGGGTTGCATATCTGGATGGATTATGCGTGGCTTTTTGCCGTAACGACAGCAACATCAAGGGGAACAAAATTTCTTACAGAAAAAAGTTACAGAATTTGCATGATTGCGTTAAACGTTGCACTGATTTACTTTGGGTTTTTATTTATTACAAGTCTGGCCTAGCCGCAATCAAGCGTTTCAAAGTCTGAGCTGCACTCGTTGTTTAGCTGGTCAATTTTTTCCGCAAGGGAAACGCAGCTGTTTGGATCCATCGTCCTTTCGTATTCTATTATCTCATCAATGATTGAGAACTGTTTTGAAGAACACGAATTAAAGTTCTGAAAGAGCGACAATCCAGCAATTATGACAATTCCGCATACAACGGAGATTCTATAGTAGTTACGCCTTTGTAATGTCAATTTCTATTGTTGAGACATTTCGAGTCTTTCCGTCCTGAGACAATAGCGAGTCCGATGCAATTCTTACATCCTTGATGGTATATCCAACGGTGTTCATGCGCTTTACTATCATTTGAGAAACATCAACTGCTTGCGTGATTCTCTGTCCACGCGCCTTTATTGTTACAACGGGTTGTGTAGAAAGTTGTGTGAGCGTCGCAGTTACATAAGTCATGATTGGTTTTATGCCAACAAAAATAACATCACGTGTCTTTTTTGCGCTTTCCTCATCTGAAATCTCTTCGGCTCCTTCTGAAGAAGGGGGCTGTTGCACTTTTTCTTGTAGTTCTTCTTTTGGTTCCTTGATTTTTTGTGATTCTGCGAATATTTCCTCGGCTTCTGTCGGCTTGTCTTGCTCACTCATTGTGTCGTCCTATAAGCTGTTCTTGCCAGCCTGCTTTTATTTTAATGTTTGAGATTTTGTTTTGCGATATAGTTTTCGATCGTCTTTTCGATCTCGTCTGGACTTTGGCAGTTTTTTACACTTTCCACGACTTCTTTTTCCTCAATTTCATAACAATTGAGGAATTCCTGCTCGTCTTTGTAAACCAAGAGAACCTTTTCGTTATGAAGACAGTAATACATTTTCTCCGGCTCCATAAGCTCAGGAATAATTTTTACACCCCTTTCGTCGGGCATCAATGGGTACGACACAATTTTTCACCGTCACTAACATATTTAGACCCTCCACAGTCGATATTGTAATAAGGATTTTTTTTGCATACTAGTCAATGCCTGACAGAATCGTCTTTCACATCGATTTTGATTATTTTTATGCACAGTGTGAGGAGATAAGAAACCAGACCCTAAAGACAAAGCCCGTATGTGTTTGCATTTTTTCTGACAGGGGAGGGGACAGCGGAGCCATAGCTACTGCCAACTACATTGCAAGAAGATATGGTG
>CAZLSK010000106.1:0-4922 GCA_964562075.1 uncultured Candidatus Nitrosotenuis sp. | reverse complement strand
CCTACCACCTTCGCTGCTGGTTTCTGCAACATACGACAACCAAAAACAGGCAGCGGTCCTCAAATTCTACAACCCCGAATCCCAAAAAATCATACTGTGGGCAGATGAGACTGGCCACAAACCATACTGTTACTCTAGATTAAACCCAGAGGAGCTGGGCTTTCTTACAAGCAGAAAGGATATCATAAAAATCGAGCAGCTAAAGCGAAGAGACTTTCTAAAAGACAAAGAGATTCCTGTCTCAAAGATAATAGTAACAGACCCCCTTGCAATAGGCGGAACCCAGACTGAAAAAAGCATCAGAAACATAATCGAGACATGGGAGTCGGACATCAAGTATTATGAGAATTATCTGTACGACAGAAGCCTCATTATTGGCAAGTTCTATGAAATCAAGGATGGAAAGATTTCACCACACGATTTTGAAGTAACAGAAGAGGTGAGCCTGGCAATGAAGAGTCTACTTCTTGATGTCAACACGACCAAAGGCATAGTCAACACAAAAGAATTCCAAGACTACATCAAACAGTGGGCCGAGCTTCTAAACCAGCCAATACCAAAGATACGACGGCTCAGCTTTGATATCGAAGTAGAGACAGAAATTGGAAGAATTCCGGATCCAAAGATTGCAGAAAAACGCGTAACTGCAATAGGCTTTGACAGCTCCGATGGCCTAAGACAGGTCTTTGTTCTAAAAAAGCCTGGCTCAGATGATGGAAAAAACGAGATGCCTTCCGATGTCAAAGTAATCTTTTACAATGAATCAGACGAAAAAAAGATGATAGAGGACTGCTTTAAGCTGATCTCAGAATATCCCTTTGTCATAACCTTCAACGGTGACGAGTTTGATATGCCGTACCTTTACAATCGCGCAGAAAGGCTTGGTATCAAGGCTTTAGAAAATCCTCTATACATGATGAGGGATTCTGCCACACTAAAGCATGGAGTACATATCGACTTGTATCGAACAATGTCGAATCGCTCCTTTCAAATCTACGCGTTTTCTCACAAATACACCGATTTTTCACTAAACAGTGTCTCAATTGCACTGCTAAACGAATCAAAGATAGATTACGGTGTGGATTTGGATAAGCTGACAAACTACCAGCTTGCAAACTATTGCTACAACGATGCACGACTGGCTTACAAGCTTACTAGCTTTAACAATGACTTGCTGATGAACCTGCTTATCGTAATATCAAGAATTGCAAGAATGCCAATTGATGACATTGCAAGGATGGGGGTTTCGCAATGGATTCGCAGCCTTCTTTATTATGAACATAGACAGCGAAATGCTCTGATTCCAAGAAGAGAGGAGCTTGACAGCCGCTCACAAGGCGTAAGCAGCGAGGCAATAATCAAAGACAAAAAATATCGTGGCGGTCTTGTCATAGAACCAGTAGAAGGAATTCACTTTAACGTTACAGTGGCCGATTTTGCCTCGCTGTACCCCAGCATAATCAAGGTTAGAAATCTTTCCTATGAAACGGTTAGGTGTGCACATGAGGAATGCAAGAAAAACACCATTCCAGGAACAAATCACTGGGTTTGCACAAAACACAATGGATTGACGTCAATGTTGATTGGTTCACTTCGAGATCTTCGTGTCAATTATTACAAGAATCTGGCAAGAAAAGCAAAAACTCCAGAACAAAAAGAACTGTACACTGTGGTAAGCCAAGCACTCAAAGTAATTCTTAACGCTAGTTATGGCGTGATGGGTGCAGAGATCTTCCCATTATATTTTCTTCCAGCAGCTGAAGCTACCACAGCTGTTGGCAGGCATATCATCATGGACACCATCAAGAAATGCCAAGATAATGGAATTCAAGTTTTGTATTCTGATACAGATTCTTTATTCGTCAAAAATCCAACACAAGAACAAATCAACAAAGTAATCGAAGATGCAAAAAGAGACCATGGGGTAGACCTTGAAATAGACAAAGTGTATAGGTATGTGGTACTAAGTGGAAGAAAAAAGAACTATCTTGGCGTAGCAATGGATGGCAAAGTCGATGTTAAGGGGCTTACTGGAAAGAAATCAGTTGATGGCAAGACACCGATTTTGGCAAATGTTAATGATATTATAAAATTTTCAACAGTCGAACAGATATATCATGAATTTCATGAGAATAATTCGAATGTAAAGCTACTAACAATCACCAACGGATTACAAGGTGTTTGGTCTCCTATTTCTGATGCAACAAAACACATGGTCAAAGATGTTTATAAGATAACTACCCATAATGGTAGAGTTTTGACTCTTTCAGGAGATCACAGTGTATACACGATTAATGAATATGGTCAGCTGAATTGCAAAGAAACCAAAAACTTGAATGCAAACGATGTGTTAATTGGATTGAAAACAATACCATCAATACACAACATAAAATCCATAAACACTTCAGAATATATCGGCGACATAACTATAGGAAGAAATAGTTATTTAATTTCCACCATTAAACATTCGACCACTGGATTTCCAATAAAGAAAAAAATCCCAATTACACCAGAGATTGGGTTCTTGTTAGGCATTTACACGTCTGAGGGGGGTTATTATACAAGAACTGCGGAGATATCACAAAATTGCAAATTTAACAAAGAAGTTTGTGAACAGATAGAAAAATCATGGACGACCGTATTTAATACAAAAATGAAAAAATATGGTAAAGAAAATGAATCGAGTTCGTACCGAATGCCATTTTTGATATCAAAATTGTTTAGTAGAGCTTGTGGTGAAAAAAGTCATAATAAAAAAATTCCAGATTTAATTTTTAATGCAGCTGATGAAGTAAAAATATCCTATTTGCGGGGTCTCTTTTCTGGGGATGGATTTGTAGATAAAAAACAGGTTTCTCTTACATCTCAAAGTAAAATGTTGATAGAACAAACAGCATATTTGTTGGCATACTTTAACATTTCCTGTAACATAAAAATAACTGTTCGTAAAAAATATGGAAAATACTATACACTTTTTGTTAAAAGTGTCACCGACAGAATATTATTTCATAATACAATAGGATTCAGCCAACCAAGATTCAGGATTAAACCAACAAGGACGCCGTATAACAAGGAAGTACTACCAATATCAACCAATGGAATAATACAGATAAAAAAATCAATTCTTAAAAGATTGGGTCTTTCAAAATTTAGAAATTTGAACATGCATGATTTGCGGTATTATAATATGTCAATTTTGGAGAGATACAATAAAGTGATTGATCAATTAGACATGTATGCAACAACAAATGAAAAAATAGGATTAGCTAGCATTTCAAGAATGCTAAATTCAAACGATGTTACCTATGATAAAATATTAAAGGTTGAAAAGATACCGGGCAGTCAAATAATGTACGATTTTTCGGTGCCCAAATACGAGCGGTTTGTCGCTGGAAATTTGCCTACCTTATTACATAACAGTCATACCCCTCCATTTATCAGAAACCTGTTTTATGAACTGCTTGAGATTTTATCAAAGGTAGAATCAGAAAAAGACTTTGAAGACGCAAAAAAGAAGATTAGTGAAAAGATTGCGACATGTGCAACAAAGGTAAAAGAAAAAAAGATTCCAATTTCAGAGCTTGCATTTAATGTAATGATAAGCAAGGCTCCATCAGAATACGAAAAGACCGTTCCGCAACATATTCGTGCTGCAAAACTATTGGAACAATATCGCGAAATAAAGCGCGGTGACATCATATCTTATGTCAAGATACTCAACAAGCCCGGAGTAAAGCCAGTTGAGATGGCACGGCCAGACGAGATAGATTCTGCAAAATACATGGAGTTTATGGAATCCACATTGGACCAGATAACATCGTCGATGGACCTTGATTTTGACACCATAATTGGCAAGCCAAAACAGACCGGTCTTGACCAGTTCTTTTGGAATTAAATTCATAACTTAATTTTTTATATACTGAGGTGTTGTGTTAACTGCACAACATTTGGCTTAACACCAAGGGAACCTCAAAACAATTCAATGAATACAAACACAGACAATCCACGACTTCATAAATCACGTCGAGCAGTAGCGCCTGTCATTGCTACATTGTTGCTTGTCGCAATTGCAGTAGTAGGTGGCGCCATCGTCTTTGCATATTCACAGAACTTCTTTAGCTCGTCTCAGCTTAGCGGGAGACCAACGATTGAGGCAATGAAGATTTTGGGATATGACGCAAGGGCAGTAGAAACCATCAATAACCAAAACGGTGTTGCGTTTGCAACAGGTTCTGGTGGAGACACAGATGCAGCAAAAGAGATGGGAGAAAACGTTGCAGTGTACGTTAAAAATGATTCTGTACAATCCATCACCATTAGTGAGTTAAGATTTGGAGGACAAGTCTATAGCTTCACAAGCCCGGCACCTGCTAGCCTAGCAACAATACCAAACGGTCAATTTACTGTTGCAGGAGTTGTTGGTGGAACTGGCGGATCCGACCTAATCACTACAAATTCAGTTGCTGAAATTCTACCAGGACAGACAGTGAGTGTTGTTTTAGCATTAAGTGAAGACATGAAGTCAGGAAGAGACACACAATTCAAGGTAACCACAACCAATGGTGCTGTATTTGTCAACACAGTAGTCATTGGACAACAAAGTGGCTAACCCCTCTTTTCTTTTTATGGAGATCAAAATGCTCCGCGAACTCTGTCTGAAAACCCTTTTGATAGCGTTGTTTGCGTGTATTCTAGTCTTAGGAAATATCGTAATTACTTTTGCTCAACCTGAAACCAACACGGATTTGGTGATCAAACTTATTCCCTCAATCGTAGAGGTGGGTGAAAAATCGCACCAGATTGGTTATGTAGGGATTGTAAATCCAAATGGGAATCTACTCAGACCAACAAGCGACATTTCTCTCAAGCTAGAATCAAGCAATCCTTATGTGGCTTCAGTCCCGCCACAAATCACAATACCG